>NZ_RAWQ01000167.1:0-25113 GCF_003668965.1 Corallococcus sp. AB030 | reverse complement strand
GCGAGCGTCGGCAGCGTCAGATGTGTATAAGAGGCAGGGGGTGGGCAGCATGGCGCCGCCATGAACGTCGACCAAGCCCTCGCCTCGTCCGAGCGCATCTGGGAGCAGGAAATCGTCCCGGCGCTGGAGCGCTACATCCGCATTCCCAACAAGTCGCCTGCCTTCGACCCGGACTGGGTGAAGTCCGGCCACATGGAGCAGGCCGTCCAGCTCATCGCGGACTGGTGCCGCGCGCAGGCCACGCACCTGCCGGGCCTGACGGTGGAGGTGGTGCGGCTGAAGACGGCGGACGGCAAGGACCGCACGCCGGTCATCTACATGGAGGTGCCGGGCACGCGCGGTGACGACACCGTGCTGCTGTACGGACACCTGGACAAGCAGCCGGAGATGACCGGCTGGCGTGAAGGCCTGACGCCGTGGACCCCCGTGCGCGAGGGCGACAAGCTCTACGGGCGCGGCGGCGCGGATGACGGCTACTCCGCGTTCGCGTCGCTGTCCGCGCTGCGGCTGCTCAAGGAGCAGGGCGTGCCGCACGCGCGCTGCGCCATCGTCATCGAGGCGTGCGAGGAGAGCGGCAGCTACGACCTGCCCGCGTACATCGAGGCGCTGGCGCCGCGCATCGGCAAGCCGTCGCTGGTGGTGTGCCTGGACTCGGGCTGCGCGAACTATGAGCAGCTGTGGATGACCACCAGCCTGCGCGGAATGATCGCCGGCAACCTGCGCGTGGACATCCTCACGGAGGGCGTGCACTCCGGTGACGCGACGGGCGTGGTGGCGTCTTCCATGCGCATCATGCGGATGCTGCTGTCGCGCGTGGAGGACGAGGCCACGGGCCACATCAAGGTGCAGGCCCTGCACACGGAGATTCCGGAGGGCCGGCGCCAGCAGGCGAAGGCCGCGGCCCAGACGATGGGCGACGAGCTGTTCTCGAAGTTCCCCTGGGTGGAGGGCGCGAACCCGGTGACGACGGACGGCGAGGAGCTGGTGCTCAACCGCACCTGGCGTCCGGCGCTGGCGCTGACGGGCGTGGAGGGCGTGCCGGGCCTGGCGAGCGCGGGCAACGTGCTGCGCCCCTTCACGACGTGGAAGCTGTCCATGCGCATCCCGCCGCGCGTGGACCCGAAGGCGGCCGCGAAGGCGCTGAAGGAGACGCTGGAGAAGGATCCGCCGTACGGCGCGAAGGTGTCGTTCGACGGGGACAAGGCGTCGGTGGGCTGGGACGCGCCGCCGCTGGCCAGCTGGCTGTCGAACGCGGTGGAGAACGCGTCCAAGGCGTGCTTCGGCAAGCCCGCGATGGCGATGGGCGAGGGTGGCACCATCCCGTTCATGGGCATGCTGGGCGAGCGCTTCCCGGAGGCGCAGTTCCTCATCACGGGCTTGCTGGGGCCGGGCAGCAACGCGCACGGGCCCAATGAGTTCCTGCACATCCCCACGGGCAAGAAGCTGACCGCCGCGGTGGCGAGCGTCGTCGCCGACCACTTCAAGCGGTAGTGCCTCACCGGGAGGACGGGGCCGCATGCGCCCCGTCCTTCACGACCCCCGGAGCGTCCCATGCCCAGCAAGCCCCGCCGCACCGGCCACGTCCGAGCGCAGCCCCTCATCGCGGTGCGCGACGTGGAGGCGAGCAGCCGGTGGTACCAGGCGGTGCTCGGCTGTGAGAGCGGGCACGGCGGGCCCGAGTACGAGATGCTGCTGAACAACGGCGAGCTCGTGCTCCAGCTCCACGCGTGGGACCTGGATGAGCACGCGAACCTGATGGGGCCTGACTCGGCGCCGAAGGGTCACGGCGTGCTGCTGTGGTTCGAGACCACGGACTTCGACGCGTGCGTGGACGCGGCTCGGGCGCTGAAGGTGGAGTGGGTGGAAGCGCCGCACGTGAACCCGAACTCGCGCCGCTGGGAGTTCTGGACGAAGGACCCGGACGGCTACGTCGTCGTCGTGGCCGCGGAGTCGCGAGCGAAGCGCTCCTGACGCGCCTCACCCGGGCAGTGCATGTCCGCCGGACCGGCGGCACGAAGAAGCGCCTCAGCGCCCCGTCTTGATGCCCAGCGACGACGTGGACGGCGGCTTCTTTGGCGGGGTCGACGGCCGTGCCGCCCGCTTCTGGAGCGCCACCGCCACCCCGGGCGCGTCCGCCGCGGACATGTGCCGCGTCACCGGCTCGTAGCCGTTGAGCGCGAGCGTCACCGCCACCGACGGCTCCCCGGGCACCAGCGGCAGGGCCACCGGCGTGATGCCGCGCTCCTCGCCCGCGATCTGCACCGTGGCGCCGGGCGGCTCGCTCGTCACCATCAGGCGCACCGGCTGGGGCGCGGTGTTCTCCGTCGGCGTGGTGCGCGTGGGCGTCTCCGGCGTGCGGCCCTGCACCTCATCCGGGGGCCGCGTGGCAACGACCGGGGGCGGCGTCACCGTCTCGGAGTTGCCGCGCACCAGCACCACCGCCGCGCCGCCCACCACCAGCGCCACACCGCCCACCACGAGGGGCAGCCAGGCGCGCCGCTTCGGAGCCTCCGGCGGCATCAGGGCCGCGGTGTTCCGCGTCTTCTCCGGCTCCACGCGCGTGGGCGGACGGGACGGCGGCCCCACCAGCTTCGACGCGCGCGACGCGGCCTGTCCTCGCGCACCCGACGTGGGCATCCCGTCCCGCGACGAGTTGGACTGCGCGTCCAGGTCCACGTCCTCGGCCAGCTGATCCAACTTCGCCGGGTCCGCTTCCGTGGTGATGCGGTCCGCGTACAGCTCCCGCAGGTACGCGGCCAGGTGCGCGCTGCTGGACGGCAGCCGCAGGTTGAGCGTCCAGTCCTCCAACGCCAGGCGGAACGCGGCGCAGTCCGCGTAGCGGCCCTCCGGCGTGGGCGCCAGGGCCTTGAGGACGATCTCGTCCAGGCCCGGCGGCAGCTTGGGGTTGAGCTGCGACGGCGGAGGCACCTGGCAGTCGCGCACCAGCCGCAGCGTCATCAGGTCCGTGTCGCCCTTGAACAGGCGCTTGCCGGTGAGCAGCTCCCACATCACGACACCGAGCGCGAACTGGTCGCTCCGGCCGTCCACCGCCATCCCGTTGGCCTGCTCCGGCGACATGTACGGGTACTTGCCCTTGAGCACGCCCGTCGCCGTCTGCTGACCGCTGGTGGCCGCCTTCGCCACGCCGAAGTCGATGACCTTCACGCCGCCGTCGAACCCGACGAGCACGTTCTGCGGAGACACGTCGCGGTGCACCAGCATCAGCGGCTGGCCGTGCCCGTCCCGCGCACCGTGCGCGTAGGACAGCCCCGCCGCCGCGTCCGCGATGATGCGCACCACCAGGCCCACCGGCAGCGGGCGCTCCTGCTTGCGCGCGAAGCGATCCAACCGGCGCACGTCCTCGCCCTGCACGTACTCCATGGCCAGGCAGTGCCGGCCCTCAATCTCCGAGAGGTCGAGGATGGTGATGAGGTTCGGGTGTGACAGGCGCGCCACCAGCCGCGCCTCGTCCAGGAACATCTCCAGGAACTCTTCGTCCTCGGCGAGGTGGGGAAGGATGAGCTTGAGGACGACCAGTCGCTCGAACCCTGTCCCGTGCTCCCGGGCGAGGAACACCTGTCCCATTCCGCCCGACGCGATTTTTCGAAGCAGCTCGTATTTCCCGAAACCGACCGCCATGGGTGTCCGGGAGGATACCGCGTTTTCTCACCGGGCGGGAAACAGCCGACTTCCAAAATGACCGGGGTTCTGTCCGGCAGGGAGGGGCCCGCCTTCCTACCCGTTGAGGAGGCAGGCGGGCTACTGACGCCTAGGCCTTCATCTTGTAGCCGGAGCGCAACACCGCGTATGTGACGCCCGTCGCGACCGCCGCGGTGAGGGCGAGGATGGCCCCACCCACGAGCGGCGAGAACAGGCTGCTGCCGAGCATGCCGTAGCGCAGCCCCTCCACCATGTAGACCATGGGGTTGAAGAGGCTGATGTGGTTCCACGGCGAGGGCAGCTCGCGCACCGAGTAGAAGACGCCGCCCAGGAACGTGAGCGGCAGCATCACGAAGGTCGGGAAGAAGTTGATCTGCTCGAACTTCTCCGCCCACACGGCGGCCAGCATGCCCAGCACGCTGAACACGTAGCTGGACAGCATGAGGAAGTAGAGCGTCGCCAGCGGGTGCTCCAGGCTGAAGCCGGAGAACACCGCCGCGACAATCCACGTGAGCAGGCCCACCACCAGGCCGCGCACCATGGCGCCACCGATGAAGCCCACCATCAATTCACCGGGCCCCAGCGGCGCCACCAGCAGGTCCACCACCGTGCCTTGAATCTTGGTGATGAACAGCGACGAGGAGCTGTTGAGGAACGCGTTGTTCGCGATGCCCAGGAACACGAGGCCCGGCACGATGAAGTGCAGGTACGGCTGGCCCTCCACCTCGTGGACGCGGCCGGAAATCGAGTAGCCGAAGACGATGAAGTACAGCGTGGTGCTGATGAGGGGCGACAGGATGGTCTGGCCCGGCACGCGCATGAAGCGCCGGACCTCCTTCGCGAACAGCGTCTGCATCCCGAGGACGTTCATGGGGTGTTTTTCGAAGGAGCGGGGTTTCAGGCGGCCTGCGAGGGGCGGCCACGGAGGATTTCGATGAGTACGTCTTCCAGGCGCGACCGCCGCGTCTCTACTTCCGAGATGGGCAGCCCATCCGCGTAGAGCGAGCGGAGCAGCTCACCGGAGGGCGCGCAGTTGTCGCGCTCTACATAGGTGAGCGTGCGGCCGTCGGCGGACAGGCTGGCGGCGAAGCGCGCGCCCGCGGCGGGCATGGCGGCCTGCGGTTCGGCGAAGGTGACGACCAGGCGCTTCTCTCCGAAGCGGCGCAGGAGCGAGGACTTGTCCTCGGTCATGAGGAGGCGGCCCTCGTTGATGATGCCCACGCGGTCCGCCAGCTCCTCGGCCTCTTCCAGGTAGTGCGTGGTGAGGACGATGGTGGTGCCTTCGCTGGCGATCTTCTTCACGTACGTCCACAGGTCGCGGCGCAGCTCCACGTCCACGCCCGCGGTGGGCTCGTCCAGGAACACGAGCTTGGGCTTGTGGACCAGGGCCTTGGCGATGAGCAGCCGGCGCTTCATGCCGCCGGACAGGGCGCGCGTGAGGGAGTCCTTCTTGGCCTGGAGGTTCAAGGCGGTGAGGACTTCGTCGATGCGCGCGTCGTCGCGGGGCTGGCCGTAGTAGCCCTGCTGGATGCGCAGGGACTCCGCGACGGAGAAGAACGGGTCGAAGTTGATCTCCTGCGGCACCAGGCCGACCTGGTAGCGGGGCCCGGTGGGGTCCTCGTCCAGGTCCTTGCCGAAGACCTTCATGGTGCCAGCGGACTTCCTCACCAGGCCGCACACGCTGCCGATGAGGGTCGTCTTTCCGGCGCCGTTGGGGCCCAGGAGGGCGAAGATTTCACCGGGGCGGATGGTGAGGTCCACGGCGTGAAGGGCAGTGAACTTTCCGTAGGCCTTGGAGAGGCCCTTCAGCTCCAGGGCGGGGGTCGTGGGCTCGGACATGGGGCGCTTCCTCTAACACCTTCGAATTGGGTTCGCTGGTCAGCGAGCAGGCGTTTTCGCTCCTGGGCGCGTGACGCGCCCCGTCCAACCGGACACTGCGCGGACGCAGGCGCCTTGAGCCGGATGGGGCTCCCTGCTATCCGCTGGCCCCGCTCACCGTTTCGGCGAATCCCAGGAGGCCTTCCGCCATGGCCCAGAATTTCATCTTCACGATGCAGGACCTGCGCAAGGTCAAGAACGGCAAGGACATCCTCAAGGGCATCTACCTGTCCTTCTTCCCGGGCGCGAAGATTGGCGTGATTGGTCCCAACGGCTCCGGCAAGTCCACGCTCCTGCGCATCATGGCGGGGGTGGACACGGAGTTCTTCGGCATCGCGAAGCCGGACCCCACGGTGAAGGTGGGCTACCTGGCGCAGGAGCCGCAGCTCGACACGAAGCTGGACGTGAAGGGGAACGTGGAGCTGGGTCTGAAGGAGATCCGCCAGGCGTTGGACCGCTTCAATGAGGTGAGCGCGAAGTTCGCGGAGCCCATGGATGACGCGGCGATGGAGAAGCTGCTCGCCGAGCAGGGCAAGCTGCAGGACTTCATCGACTCCACGAACGGCTGGGAGCTGGACCGCACGCTGGAGATGGCGATGGACGCCCTGCGGCTGCCCCCGGGCGACGCGGACGTGACGAAGCTGTCCGGCGGTGAGAAGCGCCGCGTGGCGCTCTGCCGCATCCTGCTGGAGAAGCCGGACCTGCTGCTGTTGGACGAGCCCACCAACCACCTGGACGCGGAGAGCGTGGCGTGGCTGGAGCAGGCGCTGAAGGCATACACGGGGACCATCGTGTGCATCACGCACGACCGGTACTTCCTGGACAACGTGGCGGAGTGGATCCTGGAGCTGGACCGCGGCGAGGGGGTGCCCTGGAAGGGGAACTACTCCAGCTGGCTGGACCAGAAGCAGAAGCGGTTGGAGTTGGAGGAGAAGTCGGAGAGCCACCGTCAGAAGACGCTCAAGCGCGAGCTGGAGTGGGTGCGGGCGTCTCCGAAGGCGCGTCAGGCGAAGAGCAAGGCGCGCATCGCCGCGTACGAGGAGCTGTTCAACCAGTCGCAGCAGAAGCGTGACGTGACGGGCGAGGTGATGATTCCGCCGGGTCCGCCGCTGGGTGGGTTGGTGGTGGAGGCGAAGGGCCTGCGCAAGGCGTACGGCGACCGGCTGCTCATCGACGAGCTGAACTTCAAGCTGCCGCCGGGCGGCATCGTGGGCGTGATTGGCCCGAACGGCGCGGGCAAGACGACGCTGTTCCGGATGATGACGGGCACGGAGAAGCCGGACGCGGGCGAGCTGCGGATTGGCGAGTCGGTGGTGATGGCCTACGTGGACCAGAGCCGCGACTCGTTGGACGGTGAGCAGACGGTGTTCCAGGAGGTGAGCGGGGGGTTGGACCTCATCGACCTGGGCAAGGCGGGCACGGTGCCCAGCCGTGCGTACCTGTCGGGCTTCGCCTTCAAGGGCACGGATCAGCAGAAGCGGGTGAAGGACCTGTCCGGCGGCGAGCGCAACCGGCTGCACCTGGCGAAGATGCTCAAAGCCGGCGGCAACCTGCTGCTGTTGGACGAGCCCACGAACGACCTGGACGTGGAGACGCTGCGAAGCCTGGAGGACGCGCTCTTGAGCTTCGCGGGCTGCGCGGTGGTCATCAGCCACGACCGCTGGTTCCTGGACCGCATCGTCACGCACATCCTGGCGTTCGAAGGTGACAGCAAGGCGTTCTTCTTCGAGGGCAACTTCGAGGACTACGAAGCGGACAAGAAGAAGCGCCTGGGCCCGGACGCGCTGGAGCCGCACCGGATCCGGTACCGCCCGCTGACGAAGGGCTGAGATTTGTCGGTGCTGTGCTCCGCCCTGTGAGTGATTCCGGGGCGGAGGTGTCGTCGGGAGGAGGGTGCACGCGTGATCGAGAAGGTGCAGTTCCGCAACTTCAAGGCGTACCGTTCACTCGACCTGGACCTGGAGCCCTTCACCGTGCTGGTGGGGCCGAATGCCTCGGGCAAGACGACGCTGCTGGAGGGGCTGCGGATGCTGGCCACGATTGATCTGTTCGGTGCACGCAGCATTCCAGAAAGATTTCGTTCTTTCGGAGCGAGTCAACCATGCAGCCTGACTTTTCAGGGGACTAAAGGCCGCATTCCTTCCGAGGTGGTTCTTGCTGGCCCTGGCTCAAGCGCCATCAGCGAGGCTGTGTACAGAGAAGTTGATCCTGAAGTCCGCCAAGAGGTTCTGAGGGCCAGCGCGGAGTTGCGTCAAAAAATGCTCGCAACAGTCCTCTTGCGATTCGAAGCTAGAAAGTTGGCAGACGCCTCATACAGCGAAGAGCAAGTGCCCACGATTACTAGTGACGGCACAGGACTGGCCTCTACGATTGCGTTTCTCAAGTTGAGTCACGAGGACCTGTTCGAGGAAATTGAATCCGCGCTGAAGCAGGTCGTGCCGTCCGTGAGGAAGATTCGTGTCGAGCGTGCCTCTGTCGAGCAGAGCAACCTGAGAACAATTGCCCTTGATGATCAGACGACCCATGTGTCCGAAAAACGGACGCTCTGGGGAAATCGGCTCGTGCTGGACATGCAGGGGGCGAAGGGCGTGCCCGCAGATTCCGTGGGCGAAGGCACGTTGATGGCATTGGGGCTGCTGACGGTGCTGCTCGGACCCCAAAAGCCGAAGCTTCTTCTCCTGGATGACATCGAGCTTGCTCTTCATCCCGTGGCGCAGGGAAAGCTCATTTCGGTCCTGCGTGCCATCCAGAAGAACGATCCCGAGTTGCAGATTGTGGCGACCAGCCACTCGCCTTTCATCCTGAACTATCTGAGGCCGGAAGAGATCCGGATGACCTTCCTGGCGGAGAACGGGTTCGCTCGCTGCGAGAAGCTCACGGCGCATCCTGAATTCGAAAAGTGGAAGGACCTGATGAGCCCCGGCGAGTTCTGGAGCACCGTGGGCGAGAGCTGGATTGGCAAGGAGCCCGCGTCAGCGCCGCATGAGTGAGCCCGCCTACGAATTTGGCGTCGTCTGCGAGGCCCCTGCTGACCAGGATACGGCCTGCTTGCTTGCGGACCGAGTCCTTGTTCACAGGATTGACTGGCTCGAAGCTGAGATGCTGGACATGCAGCGTCAATGGCGAGGGCTAAAGCCAAATACGTCTTTTTTGCTCTGGAAGTCTGTGGGTGATGAAACTGCCAATGCAGGTTTAAAACATGTAGTGTTTGGGCATTTCGCAGGCGAGCCAGGCGCGCATGACGCGCTTGCTGCTCGCAAAGCTCTGCTATTATTCAGCGCCTTGGATAGGCGACCCGACGCGGTTCTCCTCGTTCGAGACGCCGACAAAGACTCTGACCGGCGTAAGGGGCTTGAACAGGCTCGCGCCGACAAATCTTGGCCGTTCGAGGTCATCATCGGCTTGGCGGAGGCTAAACGAGAGTGCTGGGTGCTTACCGGCTTCGATGCCCGCGAAGGGGAGGAAGACACTCTCAAAAAAGTTGAGCAGCGACTCTCCTTCCACCCGGTGCGTGACGCCCACAAGCTGACTGCCCGCGAGCACGGCGCGAAGAACGACGCCAAGAAGGCGCTGGAAGAGCTCACTTTGGGGGGCTTGGAGCGTGTGCGCGAGTGTCTGCGCGACACTCCTTTGGAGACGCTTATGCAACGCGGAAAACGTGTCGGACTGACGCAGTTTCTGTCCGAAGTTTGCGACAGACTGGCCCCTCTGATGGACCCTTCCCTACGCAGTGGAAAATAGGCCCCAAGGTCTCCCCACCGCTGTCCGACTGAACGAACGCCATGGAGCTTCACCCCAGTCTCATGAGCACTGTGGCCCTGATCAAGAGGGCCTTCCCAGAAGGCGTGACGGAGGCGAACTACCTGCCCCTGCTGACTGTGCTGTACCCGCATATGTCGGACAGGTCTCTTGCGATGGTGGTCGGCCACTTTTTGGGTCAGGACTATCCGCTCGTCCTGAATGACATCTATGGCGTAGGCGGTGGATCCAAGCCTGCGAGCCCGGACGCCGCGGCTGCGGTTCAGGCCCGGCTTGTCGCAGCGGGCCTTGAGGAGTGGATTCAGGAAGAATGAGTCAGGGCCTTCCACTGTTCTGGGGGATTCAGTGAGAGCGCTGCAAGTGGGGCGTTTCGGATGCGTACGCGTGTGGCTCGGTGATTGTTCGGGCGCGGCCTACGCCCCAGTAGGCCGGGTCGACCGGGTGGTGGCCGCGGGACTGGAGATGCCGATGGTCACCACCATCGGTATCGAGGCGATGATTCCACGGGGTGCTTACTCGGAGTACGGACTCCTTGGGCTATCGGGGACGTATGCGCGGGAGCACCCCGTGCTTCGGCTTGAAGTTCCGTGGACACAGGTGGATGGCGCGCCTTGGAGTCCCGTTCCTGGATACGCGATCGCATCGCCACGCGTCGGATTGCCGCAGGAGTTCGCTCACGTCGTCCTCGAAGGACTCGATGCCGCGTCAAAGGCCCGAATGACAGGAGGCGTTCTCGCGGTCCGTGCGGCAGCCCACTGCCCTGTAGGAACCAACCCGAACATCATGGGGCGTCTGGCACGTGCGTGCGTCGGGCTGATGTTGCGCGGGGACATGAGGGACGATGAGTTGAGCACGTTCCTCGAAACCGTCCTGCTACGCTGATGGCGAGGGGGGATGGAACCATGCGAGAGCGTTTGCTCATCCGCGCAGTGATCAGGCTCTTGACGACTGAAGAGGGCGGTTCCCAGGGACCGCTGGGAAAAGTGTTCCGACCATCCTGGAACATTGGAAGCCGAGCGCCCGATGGCCAGATGTCACTGGATGGAGGTTCTGTCACGTTGGACGACACAGGACCGCTGGTGCCGGGACAAGAGAAAGAGGCAATCATCGAGCCGTTTCTGCCCGAGCCTTGGCAGCACGTGTCGCAGGGGATGGAAATCCCAATGCATACCGGGGCTCAAGTCATCGGTTCCGCTCGAATCCTGGAGATTGTGCGGATTCAGCATGCTTGATGAAGATGTTTTGAACGTGCTGCGTGCGAAAGAGAGGCTGCTGACCCCAGTGGAACTCGCGGAGTTGCTGGGCGGTATTCTTGAAGGTGGGATCTCGCATTCTGCGATTGTTTTCTATTTCAAGCGGGCATTCCCACCCATTCCCCTGAGGGTCTTGCTGGAGTCGGGGCTGTGGTGGAGGGTCGGCAAGGGCGGCATGAGCGACCAAGAATTCAACGAACACTTGAGCCCTTGGGTGGGACAGGGAATGGCCGCTGGCAATGGCGGACATCTCGTCTGAAGTGGTGGCGCCAGTCGCGTGAGCCCAAGGTATCCTGGGTTCAAATGACACTTGCTTCCATGATGGTCGGTCATGCCCTGGCGCTCCTGTCCGGAGCGTCCCCCCTGGTCCACTCCGACGGCTGTACTGCTCCGGAGCCCGCGCCTTCCTTTGTGGCGAAGTTCTCCCCCTCCGACTGCTCCATGGACTCGACTGTCCCCGGCCCTCAGTGGCTGCCCGTGGCGGTGCGGCGCATCCCGGTGGTGGTCCATGTCGTCGCGGACACTGCGTGCACGAATGGCAACGTCTCGGACGCGCTGGTCCACAGTCAGATTGCGGTCCTCAATGAGGACTTCCGCGCGCTGACTGGAACTCCGGGGAGCGGCGGGGTGGATAGCAAGATTGAGTTCTTCCTTGCCACCGTGGACCCATTGGGCAACCCGACCACGGGCATCCAGCGCTATTGCAACACGACGTGGTACCAGGACACAGGCAGCTACTGGCTCAGCACCGCCTGGGATCCGACTCGCTACGTGAACATCTACACCAACAGCGCCGGCGGCTCGCGAGGGTACGTGCCCTTCCTACCAGCGGAGCCCCCGGGCGCCGTGGGTCAGCCCCAGGACCGGGTGGTCATCAACTGGCTGGCGTTCGGACGGGTGGGGCCCTTCCCGCCGTACCACAACGGGCGGACCGTCACTCACGAGGTGGGCCACTACCTGGGCTTGTTCCACACGTACTACTCGGGGTGCGGCACGGCCACCGCGCCGGACTGCTACACCACCGGAGACCGCATCTGCGACACCCCGCCCAACGCCACCTCCCACAAGGGGTGCACCGCGGGAATCACCAGCTGCGGCGGCGTGCCGGTCCCCATCCAGAACTACATGGAGCTGACGGACGACGCCTGCATGACGGGCTTCAGCGCGGAGCAGGTGCAACGCATGCGCTGCACCCTGGCCACCTACCGCCCGGACCTTGCCCAGTAGCTGGGAGGCGCAATGGCGGGCAGTGAGAAGCACACATGGGCTCGCGACCTGGCCGGAGCTCTCCAAGGGCTCTTGGGCAGGCCAGGCGCCCCGGTTTTGGATGTCGAGTGGTTGCTCGCCCGATGTACGGACACCCTGCAATACCAAGGGCAACTGCGTGACGATGCTGTCCAGCAACTCGTCAAGGATGTTCGAGCCTTCGAAGTCGAGTTCCCTGGCTTGCTTCCTCGGGGGCTACTGGATGGGCCTGGCAGCTAGACGCGAGTGTCAGCCCGGGGGGCATCACTCCGGTCCAAGATTGGGGATACATGAGCCAGGCACAAGAAGCGCTTGAAGCGGCGTGGTCCGACGAGGATGGCTTTCTGGTCCAGCTCCGGATGGGAAACTTCGACTCAGCGAAGGCTGACGCCCTGCTGACGATGCTCAAGCGGATGGAGCCGGGTGGGAGCGGTCCTCTTGATCGGCGTGTGGTCTCGCTGCTCTGGTACCTGCCCCTTTTCATGAGCTGGCAACGAGAGCGGGTCGAGCCGCAGCGCTTGAGCGAACTGGCGAAGGTCGAGGCGCGGGTGACCAACGAAGTGGAGCGCCTCCTCGGAGTTCCGTGATGAGCGACATCGTTCTGGAGTTCCCTCCTGGTTTCGAAGACTCCGCTTGGGAGGTCGAGGCCAAAGGTTGGCTCCCCGGAGTCGTCGCGGTGATTCAGGGGCGTCGGTACACGCTCACTGTGTACGACCCGGCTCGCTTGACCCAGGATGTTGACGATGCGCTGAAGGGCGGCAGCGTGTTTCTTGAGCGGAATCTCGTGGTTGTCGCTTCCGTCACGCGAGAGCGCATCGCGTCTGCCCTCCAGGAAATCGTTCAGACAGGCAGGGTCGGCGACCTTCGGCCCGACCAGGGGTAGGCCATCAGCCGCCGCTCCGATCGCCCCAGCGCTTCTTGAACGTGTCCCTCCGCGCGGCCCACCAGTCGCGCCACTCCTTCACCGCTGCCTCCCTTTCGGCCCGCGGACCCGCGGGCTGGAAGTGGAGTCAGGTGGACGTCGCGTCCCTCAGGCACATCTCCGCCAGGAAGCGCGTGCGGACGTCCTCGCTCTCCAGCAGGTCGATGAGTTCCGGGATGGTGTGCCTTCCCATCGTCTCGCGCGCCTGTGCGAACGCCTTGGAATCCTCCGCCATGCCGCGAGTGTTCCCGGTGCAGGCCCTCCGTGCGAGTGCCGCTGGTGGACACTGTTCCCCAGCGGGCTTCTAGGGCGCGGGCGGGGCCGCTATGGTCCACCCCAGCGGAGGACTCGCCCGCCAGGAGCCATGAACTTCGTCTTCATCTCCCCCCACTTCCCCTCCCAGTACTTCCACTTCGCCACCGCGCTGCGCGAGCGTGGCGTGACCGTGCTGGGCATTGGCGACACCCCCTACGAGTCCCTGCGCCAGGAACTTCGCGAGTCCCTTCGCGAATACTTCTTCGTCCCCAGCCTTACCGACTACGACGCCCTCGTGCGCGCCACCGGCTACCTCACCTGGCGCCACGGTCGCATGGACCGCATCGAGTCCCTCAACGAGTCCTGGCTCGAAGTCGAAGCCCGCCTGCGCGAGGACTTCCATGTCCCCGGCCTCCAGCCCTCGGACATCCTCAAGCTGCGCTCCAAGTCCGGCATGGCCGAGGTCTTCCACGCCTCCGGCGTCCCCCACCCGGACCTGCTGCGCGTGCGCGACGCGGACCAGGTGAAGGAGTTCGCCGCCCGCGTGGGCTATCCGCTTGTGCTCAAGCCCGACGTGGGCGTGGGCGCCGCCCACACCTTCAAGGTCGCCAGCGACGCGGAGGTCGACGCCGCGCTCGCGCACCCGCTGCCCACGTCCTACGTCGCGCAGCCCTTCGTGCGCGGCACCATCGTCACCTACGACGGCATCGTGGACCGCCACGGCGTCATCGTCTTCAACCTCAGCCACGAATACAGCGACGGCGGCATGGAGACCGTCACCGAACGGCGCGACATCTCCTTCTGGAGCCTCCAGCACATCCCCGCCGCGCTCGACGTGCTGGGCCGCCAGGTCGTCGCCGCGTTCGGCCTGCGCGAGCGCTGGTTCCACCTGGAGTTCTTCCGCCTGCCAGACGGCCGCTTCGTCGTGCTGGAGGCCAACCTGCGCCCGCCCGGCGGCTTCATGACGGACATGATGAACTACACGTGCGACATCGACGTGTACCGGCTCTATGCCCGCGTGGTGACGGGCGACCCGGTGGCGGACTTCCAGTACACGCCGCGCCACCACGTCTGCCATAGCGCCCGCCGTCACGGCCGCCGCTACAAGCACTCCCACGCGCAGATTGTCGAACGGCTGGGCAAGTCGCTGCTCGTGCACCGTGAGCTGCCGCCCATCTACCACTCGCTGCTGGGTGAAGAGATGTACCTCACGCGCCACACGGACACGGAATCCATGCAGGACGCGGTGCGCTTCATCCAGGCGACGTGAGCTTCAGGGCTCCTGCGTCCAGGTGAGCGAGTACTCGGTGCGCTCGCCGTCGTCGTACAGCTTCGTCGCGAGAGGCGCCTTCGCGCCGCCCGCGGTCAGCAGGGCCTCGAAGAGGGCCTCCACGTAGCCGGGCCCCTTGAGGCTCGAGTTGAAGTGCAGCTCGAAGTGCGCGGGGCCGCGCTCCACGAGCGTCACCTCCGTGTAGTTGTCCGTGCCGCGCAGCACCTCCGGCAGCCGCTGCACCATGCGCCGGGGGCCCAGCACGCGCATCACGCTCATCACCGCGCGCCCCAGCAGCGTGGCCCCGTAGCCTTCCACGTGTGCCCGGGCGAGCCGGGCGAAGCCCTCCGCTTGCGGCAGGCCCGGGTACACCTCTTCGACGACGATCTCCAGGCACCTCGCCCAGAGCGGCACGGGGTAGAGCGGCAACAGCGGCCGGTCCAGGTCCACGCCCGCCTGGCGCAGCCGTTCACGCAGGCGGGGGGACACCTGGCCTCTCAGGCCGTGCTGGAGGAGGCCCTCCACGACCTGCACATAGACCTGCCGCTGTTCGGGCGGCACCGAGCGGGGCCGTCGTGTCACGGAAGAGGACTCACCCGAGCAGCCACTGCATGGCGCCCGGCAGCCGGCGCTGCCAGTCCTTCTCGTGGTGCTCGCCGCCGGGCTCCAGCACCAGCGACACCTCGTGGTCTCCGTAGCCCAGGCCCTTGAGGTGGTGGAAGAAGTCGCGCGTGCCCCGGCCGTAGTCCAGGGGGATGCCGCCCGCGTGGATGGACTCCGTGGCGCCCGCGTCCAGGTAGATGCGCGTCCAGCGCTGGCTGTGCTCACGCCACGCGTCGAACAGGCGGCCCTGGCTCCACATCACCGTGGGAGACAGCGCGCCGATGCGCCCGAACACCCGCGGGAACTTCCATCCCAGGTACAGCGAGATGAGCCCTCCCAGGGATGAACCCATCGCGCCGGTCCACTGGCTGCCCTGGCGCGTGCGGTACGTCCGGTCGATGTAGGGCTTGAGCTCCTCCACGAGGAAGCGCCCGTAGGCCTCGCCTCGCGCGGACACGCCGTTGCGCGGTTCGTCCCACGGCGAGTACTCCTGGAAGCGCCCGGGACCCGAGTCCACCGCGACGATGATCCACGGCTCCATCCGCCCCGCCTGGACGCTCTCCTCCGCGACGCGGTTGGCGCACCACGTGTCGAAGACGGCGGACTCCGGATGCGCGAAGACGTTCTGCCCGTCGTGCATGTAGAGCACCGGGAAGCGGTGGTCCTGCCAGGAGTCGTAGGCGTCCGGCGTGTAGATGCGGACGGTGCGGTTGAAGCCCTCCTGGGGAGAGGGGAAGTGGCGAAGGATGTGGACGTAGCCCATGCGCTGTTTCTGGGGCCGGACGGGACCGGCCTCGCGAGGATGTCACCGCAGCATAGCCGCACCGCCCCACGCGACGCGGCAAGCGTGGACCGCCGTCCCTGGCCTGGACGGCGCGTCCGAGGAAGGGATGGACCGCGCGTAGTGCCTTCGCTGTAGGGAAGGGTGGTCCCGCTCGTGCAGAGGGCCCGCCGCGTGCGTTCCGTCCTCGTCTGCGTGTGGCTGTTCCTGCTGGGTCTTCCCTTCACGGCGCTCGGCGCGACCTATGAGGTAGACCCCGAGGACACGGGAGAGCAGGCGCTGTTCGCGTTGAGGGAGGACGGCGCCATCACGGCGGAGACGCTGTCCGCGCTGCTGGTGCTGCGGCGCTCGGGAGTGGATCCGGCGCATGCGTCGCGCGCCTCGCTCTATGCGTTGCCGGGGCTGACGTACGCGCGCGTGGATGGGTTCGAGGCTTCAGGGAAGCTGACGCAGGAGGAGCGGCGACGGCTGGCGCCCTTCCTGACGACCTCCGCGCCGGAGCGGGTGACGGGGGATGCGCGGCTGCTGACGGCGTTCGCCGCGTCGGATCCGGTGCTTCCTCCACTGGCGCTCCAGGTGCGAGTGGCGGGGCCGGAGGGTTGGCGCGTGGGGTTGCT
This sequence comes from Corallococcus sp. AB030, assembly GCF_003668965.1. NCBI lineage: Bacteria > Pseudomonadati > Myxococcota > Myxococcia > Myxococcales > Myxococcaceae > Corallococcus > Corallococcus sp. AB030. The sequence goes on along the minus strand of NZ_RAWQ01000167.1, from coordinate 8,870 downwards.
CACGTCCCTCACGCGGCGCCGGCTGGGCGCGGTGCACCGGGATGCGAACCGGCGGGCGCTGGTGGCGGAGGCGCCCGGTGTGTCGGTGGCCGTGCCCAAGTTCCACGGTCAGTGGACGGGCGAGCGGGCTTCCGTGCTGGTGGGCTCGTACCGGCTGGGCTTCGGTCAGCGGCTCACGTTGGACACCACCGGGCTTCCCACGCCGGACGGCTTCCTGCCCGACGATGCCGTGCGAGTGCCGGGCGACGTGGAGCGCTGGTGCTTCCTGGGAGAAGGTGCCTGCACCCCCGAGGAGCGCGCCGCGGACGTGACGCCGGACTTCCAGTGGGACGAAGGCTTCCGGGGCGTGGTGGGCACGGTGCGGACCTCTTCGGGCGTGTCCGTGACGGGCTTCGGTTCGTACCAGTCCCGCTCGCTGCTCTCGCATGCCCTGATGGAGCGGGCGTCCTGTGCGGGCACTGCCTGCAAGGCGCCAGCGGTGTGGCTCGAGGGGACGGGCTCGCCCATGGGACGCGTGGTGTCGCGCACGCTGCCCGGTGTGTTCCACGAGTGGGCGGGAGGCGGCCACGCGGCGATGGCGTGGACCCGGCGGGCGCAGGCTGGAGTGACGGCCTGGGGCGCGCGGCCCGTGTGGAACGTGGAGGGCGCGGCGCTCGATTTCCGCTCCACGGCGGGCTACCCGGCGGGCGGCGCTTTCGGCGCGGTGGGCGTGGATGGCGCGTGGGGGCTGGGGCCGGTGGACCTCTTCGTGGAAGCGGCGCGCACGTTCGATTCGGCGCCGGGCGGAGGCGGTGGCTACGGCGCGCTTCAACGCACGGTGGTGGCGGACACATCGAAGGAACTGGAGCTGTCGCTGCGTGCCTACGGGCGCGGCTTCGCCAATCCCTACACGGGCGCGATGTCCGGCCCGGACGAACTGGAGGGCTCACGGGCGCGAAATGAGGTGGGCGCTCGCGTGCGCTACCTGCACCGCGTGGAGGGCGCGCTGCGGCTTCGAGGTGAGGTGGATGCGTGGACGCTGCCCGCTGACGGCGCGGCGGTGGGCAGTGCCGGCACCGTGAACCTGCGGGCTTCGGCCCGGGTGGACTGGCGGGCGCACGCGCTGTTCCAACCGTCGCTGTGGACCGAGTACCGGGACAAGGACGTCGGCGTGGCGGGGGACTGCTTCGACGGTTCGGGCGAGGACCCCTGTTCAGGGTCGCTGCTGCGCATCACGGCCCGGGTGAAGGCGGAGCTTCACGACGCCGTGTCCGTAGCCGCGCAGTACGCGCATGCCCGCGTGGATGATCCGGTGAACCGGGGCGTGCGTGAGGACGCGCATGCGGTGGTGGAGGCGCAGGTGCGGCCTTGCGATGCCGTGAGGCTGCGCGGCCGCGCCGTGTGGAAGGACGAGGACCTGTCGACGCGCAACCGGCTGGAGCAGGCCTTCCGGGCCACGCTCGATGCGAGCTGGACGGCGGACGCCGTGACGACACGGGCCCGGTACGCGTGGGTCGTGGACTTGAAGGACGCGAGAGGTGCCCGGACGCCGCCGGATGCGCCCCGGCACCTGTTCGCGCTGGAAGTGGAGACGCGGTTCTGAAGGGAGCGGAGTGTGGCGGCTTGGGCAGTGCGGGGATGGGGCGTGCGGTTGGGATTGGGATGGGTGCTGGGGTGGATGGGGGCGTGCGGACTGCCCACATGGGAGGAGGAGCCAGCGGCCTGTGAAGCGCTGCTGCCGGGGGACCTGGTCATCACGGAGTACCTCAACGACCCCGTGGGCTCGGACACGGGAAAGGAGTACGTGGAGCTCCACAACCCCACCGGGGAGACCGTGGACCTCCTGGGCGTCACGCTCTTCACCGCGCGCGACGAGGCGGCACAGGAGCGGGTCTACACGTTCACCACGGGCCTGCCGGTGGACGCGGGGGCCTACGTCGTGCTGGGCGACGTGCGTGAGGGCGCGCTGCCCGAGCATGTGGATCAGACCTATGGGGATGCGCTCGGCGCGCTGGGGAACAGCGCGGGGCTCTTGGGTCTGCGGTGCGGGACGCGCGTGCTCGACTCGGTGGTGCTCGAAGCGCCTGCGAAGTCGGGCTTGGCCCGGACCCATGACGGCCTGTCGGGCTGGTGCGATGCGCCGGGCAGTCCAGGCGTCGCGAACGCGCCGTGCCCCTCGCTGCCGGATGGCGGAGTGACCTCCGGAGCGACGTGCCTGCCGCCGGGCGCGAGCGCTCCCCGGGACATCCAGTCCCCGCGACCCGGAGAGCTGATCATCACCGAGGTGATGGCCAACCCGCGCGGCGACGACACCGTGGGCGAGTGGCTGGAGGTCCGCGCCACCGTGCCCGTGGACCTCAATGGGCTGACGGTGGGAACGGACACGTCCGGCACACGCCTGGAGTCGGAGCGCTGTCTGTCCCTCGCCGCCGGAGAGTCCGCGCTGCTCGCGCGAAGGCGGGAGCCGGAGGTGAACGGTGGCCTGCCGGAGCCGCTGGCCACGTTCTCCGTGGACCTGCGCAACGCGGGCGGCATGGTCGCCGTGCGTGCGGGAAGCGTGCTCATCGACAGCGCGCTGTATGGCCCGGCCCAGGACGGCGTGGCCACCCAGGTGTCCGCGCCGCTCACCGCCGATGCGAAGAACAACGACGTCACTGCATCCTGGTGCGCGGCCACGCAGGCCTACGGTGACAAGGGCAACCTGGGCACGCCGGGACGGACCAATCGCGTGTGCACAGCAACGGACGCGGGCACGGCGCAGGCGGGCTGTATCGACCGGACCACGGGGCAGACCCGTGCGCTCCGAACTCCCACCGTGGGCTCCCTGGTGCTCAACGAGTTCATGGCCGACCCCGCCGCCGTCCCGGATGCGCAGGGGGAATGGGTGGAGGTGCTCGCGCTGCGCGAGGTGGACCTCAACGGAGTGACGCTCGCCAACGAGTCGGGCAGCTCCGTCCTGGAGTCCCCACTGTGCCTGTCGATGAAGGCAGGAGGCTTCGCGGTCCTCGCGCGCAGCGATGACGCCTCACTCAATGGTGGATTGCCCTCGGTGCTCGGCACGTTCGCGTTCGGCCTGGGCAACGGCGCGGGGGCCCATGTCCTCAAGCTGTCGGCGCAGGGCACCGTCCTGGACTCGGTGGCCTTCACGAACGCCGCGAGCGCCGGCGTGTCGTCGCAGTTGGATGCGCGCGTGAGGGACGCTGCCGGCAACGACGCGGCCGGGGCCTTCTGTCCCACGCCCGCCGGCGTGACCTACGGCACGGGCGACCGGGGCACCCCGGGCCGGGAGAACCGCACGTGCACGCGATGAGGACTCTTGTCCTGGGAGGGATGCTGCTCACCGTCCTGTCCGCCTGTGGTGGCGGGGAAGGGGAGTGCGGTCCGAGCACGGGCGTGGTGACGAAGGTCATCGACGGGGACACGGTGGTGCTCCAGGACGGCGAGCGCATCCGCTACCTGCTGGCCGACACCCCGGAGACGACGAAGGGGCACGACGACTGCTTCGGTGAGGAGGCCACGGCGTTCAACCGCTCGCTGGTGGAGGGCCGCACGGTGCGGCTGCGGGACGCGGAGGCGTGCACGGACCGTTACGGGCGGCGGCTCGCCTACGTGTCCGTGGACGGCCAGGACGTGAACGCGCTGCTCGTGCAACGGGGCTATGCGTGCACTTTGTTCATCCCGCCGGCCGGAGCCTCCCGGCGCGGCGAGTTCGAAGCGTTGGAGCTGGAGGCCCGGCGCGCACGCCGGGGCCTGTGGGGTCGCTGCCCGGCGCCGTGTCCCCGGGGACGGCGCTCGTCAGCGTCCACCCTATGGCAAGGTGTCCATCACCGCCCGGGCCAGCTCCGACTCCAGCGGCCAGGCCGCCGGGCGGCGCGACGTGGTGAGGGCCAGCGTGCCATCCGAGAGCCTCGCCCCGAAGTCGTCCCCCATGGACAGCCGCACCCTGCGCACCCGCTCCCGGAGCACGTCGCCCACGTCGGGTGTCGTGGCCAGCTTGGCCAGCACCTCGCCGGTGCGCTCGACGAGCCACGCCAGGGGCTGGATGTGGGCCTCCTGCTCCAGCTCCGCGGCCGTGCCGAACTCCGCCGTCACCTTCGTGCCCCAGGCGGTGGACAACTTGTCGGCCAGCGCGGGCAGGTGGCGGCGCAGGTGCATGGGCGAGGACTCGGGCATCGACTTCGCGGGCGTGTCCAGCACCGTGGCGTCGTGCAGCGTGAGCGCCTCGATGACGCCGTCCGGGACGAACGTCACGTCCAGCTTCTCCCCGCGCGAGCCATAGCCCCCGGAGGTGATGAGCAGCACGCCGCGGCCCTGGCGGAACTCGCCGTACTCCCGGACGAGCCCCGTGATTTCGCGCCCGCTGCGCAGGAACAGCGACACCTGCGGCAGGTTCAGCGGCAGGCCCTCGTTGCGGCGGCGCATGAGGACGCTCATCGCCTCCAGCACCTCCCAGACGCTGCGCACGGGGCCCCGGGCCAGCGACTCCAGTGGATCCACCGCCTGGGTCGTGCTCATGACCGGCCCTCGCCCCTCTGGACGTGTACTCGGGTCCACGTCCTCGGGGGCAACCGCCCCGTCGCCAGCGTGCGCGCGCCCTGCCCGCCGGTCCTACGTTCCGCGAATGCCATGACCTGCTGCCTCCCGTTTTCTTGGGAGTCAGTCTCCCCCAGGTCACTGACGGGGCCCAGCGGTTCACGGAGGCCTCCCATGGCTGCCCGCCATGTCCCCGGGTTCAATCCCAGAGGTGGGCAACCCACCCCACCCCGTCCCGCGGGCCCCATCCATTTCGTGACGCGGGATGTCCATCTTCCCTCCACTCCAGCCACGTCCCGGGAGCAGGGGTACGGTGACATTCACTCTTCCCACAGCAGGCGGCCTGCCTTGTCCGACCGGTGCCTCCGGGGCGCCGGCATGAACCCCGTCGCCTCCACGACGGACTCGCTCGCGGACCTGGTGGAGGCGCGGCGCGAGGACATCCTCCGGCGCTGGGGCGCACGGCTGGGGGCTCATCCCCCCGGCAGGTCCCCGGAGCTCCAGGAGCGGCTGGAGGGGATGCTCAAGCTGGTGGACGCGCTGGTGCTCGTCCTCCGCCAGGGCGCCGTGGAGACCTGGTCCACGGGGGCGGTCTGGGCCCATGCCCGGGAGCTCGGGCTGCGGCGCTTCCAGACCGGCGCTCGCGTGGAGACGCTGGTGGAGGAGTACGGCCTCTTGCGCGAGGCCATCCTCGAGGTGCTGGATGCGTCCCACCGGCCGCTCGACACGGAAGAGCTGCGCACGCTGTGGCGCGCGTTGGACCGGAGCCTGACGGAAGCCGTGGCCCACTACGTCCACGAACACGAACAGGCGCTGCGCTCCCGCGAACGGCGGCTGCAGGAGATCCTCGACCACGCCCCGGCCGCCATCTACGCGAAGGACGCCAGCGGGCGGTACCTCTTCATCAACCGCCCCTTCGAGTCCATCTCCGGCCACGAGCGCGAGGAGGTGCTGGGGCGCTCGGACCTGGACCTGTTCCCCCGGGAGACGGCGGAGCGCTTCCGCTACAACGACCGCCGGGTGCTGGCGGCGAAGACGCCGCTCGTCTTCGACGAGGAGGTGCTCCAGCCCGACGGGACGCACCTCTACCACACGATGAAGTTCCCCCTGCCCAGCGTCGTGCAGGGCGAGCCGTGGGCCCTGTGCGGCGTGTCCACGGACATCACCACCACGCGCACGCTGCGCCAGGAGCGCGACGAGGCCCGCGAGCAGGTCCACCGCGTGCTCACGCAGCTGCCCGTCGTGCTGTGGGCCTTCGACGCGCAGGGCGTGTTCACCCTCTTCGAGGGCGAGGGCGTGACGTCCACGTCCGTGCCCTCCCGGGTGATGCACGGGCGCTCCGTCTTCGACGTGTTCCGGGACCGGCGGGACGTGCTGGAGGTCATCCTGCGTGCGCTGGCCGGGGAGCGGCTGTCCACGGAGCTGTACCTGATGGGCGTCTGGTTCGAGGTCCGCCTCCTGCCGGTGTTCGACCCGGGCGGGCGCGTGGTGAGCGTGTCGGGCGTGTCGCTGGACATCACCGAGCGGCGCCGGGCGGAACAGGAGCTGCGTGCGTCGGAGACACGCTACCGGCTGGCCACCCTGGCCACCCGCGACATCATCTGGGACTGGGACCTGGTGACGGATGAAATCCACTGGAGCGAATCGGCGCCCCGCGTCCTCCGGCTGGACACGTCCCGGGGGCCGCCCGTCATGGACACGGCGTGGTGGACGGCCAGCCTGCACCCCGACGAGCGCGAGCGGGTGATGCGGGAGCTGCGGGCGGCGCTCGACAGCCACGAGGGGCACTGGGTGGCCGAGTACCGGATGCGCCGGGGCGACGGGACGTGGGCCTTCATCGAGGACCGGGGCCGCGTGGTGAAGGACCTCCAGGGCCGCCCGGTGCGCATGGTGGGCGCCATGCAGGACGTCACCGGCAGGCATGAGGCGGAAGCCGAGGCGAAGCGCCGCGCGGAGTTCGAACAGCTGCTCATCGGCATCGTCGGGCACGACCTGCGCAACCCCATCTCCGCCATCACCATGGCCGCCACGACGCTGGCCAGGCGCGAGGACTCCGACCCGCGAGACCAGAGGGCCGTGGCCCGCATCCTCTCCAGCGCCGAGCGCGCGCACCGCATGCTGCGCGACGTGCTGGACTTCACCCAGGCCCGGCTGGGCGGCGGCATCCCCATGGACCCGCGCGAGGTGGACCTCCTGGACCTGGTGCGCCAGGTGGTGGACGAGGTCCAGCAGGCCCACCCGGACCGGCGCCTGGAGGTGGACGGGCGGGGAGGGACCCGGCTGTGGTGCGACCCGGACCGGCTGGCGCAGGTCATCACCAACCTGGTGAACAACGCGCTCGCTTATGGAGACGCCCACTGTCCGGTGCGCGTGCGGCTGCGCGGCCAGCCGGGGACGGTGACGCTCGCGGTGAAGAACCAGGGGCGCCCCATTCCCCCGCACCTGATGCCCCACCTGTTCGAACCCCTCAAGCGCGCGGAGCTCCGGGAGGGCCACCGCAACAACGCCCACGGGCTGGGGCTGGGGCTGTTCATCGTGAAGCACATCGTGGATGCGCACGGCGGCCGGCTGCGCGTGCGCTCCTCCGCCCAGGACGGCACCACCTTCCTCGTGCACCTGCCCCGCCGGCCGCCCGCCCGGGACTGAAAGGGCTGCCTTTCCCGGGCGCGCTTGCCCTCCAGGGACGGCCCGGGTAGCAAAGGGGCTCCGGCGGCGGGCGGGCCCCGCCTTCCGGAAGGAGAGCGGAGCGGCACCATGAACAAGAAGTGGATCCTCGGGCTGGGGTTGGGTGTCGGCGGGTTGCTCCTCGTGGGTGGAGGCCTGGTCGCGACCGGGTACTGGGCGGACCGCCAGATGGACGGCGCCGGCGTGGCCACGCTGATGAAGTCCCAGGAGCGCGCCCTGAAGACCGCGGAGCTCAACGCTCGCTTCCCCTTCCAGCCGCCTGACGCGGGCAAGGTGCTGAAGCTGGACGAGGCGCGGCTGGAGGCCTACCTCGCGGTGCGCGAGGCGACCCTGCCCGCCTACGACGTGCTCCAGAAGGAGTCCCTGGAGTACGTCGAGAAGCACGGCAAGGATCTCACCGGCGGAACCCGCAGCGCGAAGCTCCGGGCCGCGGGCGCCTCCATGCGCATGCTGGGCAAGGCCCAGGCCTCCTTCCTGCTGAACCTGGAGGCGCGGGGCATGTCGCCCCAGGAGTTCGGCCGCCTCTCCGCCCTGGTGTATCCGGAGCCCGTGGCCGCGCCGGACGCGGGCGTGGCGACGGTGTCCCAGCCGTCCGACCCCGCGAACATCGCGCTCCTGGAGGAGCAGTTCGCCGCGATTGCGCCGCAGCTGGAGGACCCGAAGCTCAGCGAGGCGGAGCGGCTGCAACTGGAGCAGCGCCGCGCCGGGCTGCGCAAGTACATCACCCAGCTGGAGGCCGCCTCGGGCAAGGACGTGAAGGATGCCAACGCCTCCCTCCTGAAGAAGCACGCGGCGCGCATCACGAAGGCGGCGAACCCCACGTTCGACCAGCTCCTGTCGAAGCCCCTGATGGTCGGCGGCACCGCGGGCCTGCCCACGCCCTGAGCGTCAGGCCTCCACCTGGCGCACGGACCGGCGGTGCGCCAGGCTCGCGCCCACCGCCCCGCCAATCACCGTCACGATGATGGCCACCGACAGGAGCGGCGGGATGTGCACCCACGTCTCCACCACCATCTTCACGCCCGCGAAGGCCAGCACCCCCGCCAGCCCGTAGTGCAGGTACTTCAGCTGCCCCACGGCCCCGGCGATGACGAGGTAGAGCGCGCGCAGCCCCAGGATGGCGAAGGCGTTGGAGCTGTAGAGGATGAACGTGTCGGTGGTGACGGAGAACGCCGCCGGCACCGAGTCCACCGCGAACAGGATGTCCGTCACCTCCAGGCCCACGAGCGCCAGCAGCAGCGGCGTGGCCAGCCTGCGGCCCTGGTGCTTCACCAGGAAGCGCGGCCCCTCCACCTGGTCCGTCACCGGCAGCTTCCTGGACAGCCATCCCACGACGCGGTTGTCCTCCTGCTTCGACGGGTCCTCGCGGAAGACGCGCCACGCGGTGATGAGCAGGATGGCGCCGAAGACGTACGACACCCAGCCCCAGCGCTGCAGTGCCGCCGCCCCCACGAAGATGAACAGGGCCCGGAACACCAGCGCGCCGAAGATGCCCAGGAAGAGCACCTCGTGCTGGTAGCGCTGGGGCACGTTCAGGCTGCGGAAGATGACGAGGAAGACGAAGACGTTATCCAGGCTCAGGCTCTTCTCGATGAGCCAGGCCGCCAGGTACTCGTGGCCGCGCTCACTGCCCAGCGTCACCCACACGAAGCCGCAGAAGCCCAGCCCCAGCC
>NZ_RAWQ01000166.1:0-25159 GCF_003668965.1 Corallococcus sp. AB030 | reverse complement strand
GGTCACACCCGTTCCCATCCCGAACACGGAAGTTAAGCCCTCCAGAGCCGATGGTACTCCGCGGGAAACCGCGTGGGAGAGTAGGTCGCTGCCGGATTCTTTTTGAAAGCCCCTGGTGCCGCAAGGCACCAGGGGCTTTGTCTTTGCGGGCCTGTTCCTCCGTCTGGCTTTGCGCGTTGATCCGCGCACGCTGATGGCTGTCTTTGCGAATCAGCCCAGCAGCCGCACCGCGAGAAAGACAGGCAGGGCCACGTAATAGAGCGCCCGGCAGGTCCACTCCGCGCCGGTGCGTACGTTGCGTGCCCACCGGGGACCCAGCCACGCGGCGCCGAAGCAAAGCGCTTCTGCGAAGGCTCTCCAGAAACAACCAAACAACAGCAGGGCCAGGAACACTGGTAACCAGGTGCGCGCGAAGGACGTGAGGTACGACGTCCATCCGTACATCTGGAGCTCTCCGAACGGACCTCCGAAGGAGATGTACTGGTGCGCTCGGAAGAAGATGCCGGCGAGCACTCCGGGCACCAGGCCGTACTTCAGGGCCTGGTCGTACCAACGCCTGCGCCACTTCTCGCTCCGTGCTTGGGCGTATCGCACTCGCGGATCATTTCGTGCTTCTCCGAGCGTCCCCATCGCCTCCAGCAGGGGCATGGGGGCCTGCACTGCCAGGCCGTAGTCGAAAGCCCGCCCTGTTCGCAGCCGGAGTGTCAGTCCCGGGCCTGGAAGGGGCAGACGCCACGGGCGGATGGACTCCAGTGCCTCGAAGGGAATCTCGAAGTGCGCTCCCCCTGACTGGGTGAGCACCAGGCCTTCCGGCCGCACCGTGACCGTGGCCCTCGTTCCTCGTTGTAACAGGCGCAGCGCGATGCGCGGCAGGACTGCTCCCACCGCGAGTCCTGTCGCCAGCGGTACGGGTGCCAGCGTCTGGGTGCCCGCGAGCACGTCCTTGAACAGCAGCGCGGTGAAGTAGCAGAGCGTGCCCAGCCCCGTGGCGTGCAGGAGCGCTCCCAGCGCGCGCAGACGGGGTGTGAAGGCGTGGATGGGGAAGGGGCTCGACGCGTCGACGGTCATGGGAGGGGCATGGCCGCGCGCGCATTGCCTCGATACGAGCGGCTTCCGTAGCATACGCACCCCGGAGGCCCCTCAAAACATGCGTTCCCCGCAGCCTGGCCCTGAACGTCGCACGGATTCCGATGGCGTGACGCGGGTGACGCCCTCGCGTGAGTCCTCAGGTGGTGTGGGCTCACGGCTCATCGGTGGTGCCGTCGCCATCACCGGCCTGTGTGTGGGGCTTTGCCTCTGGTGGCTCTCCCGCCCTGTGCCTGTCGAGGACCTGCCCCCCATCGTGGTGGCCGAGCGCCCTGCGCCGGTGGCTCCCTCCCTGGAACCCGCGCGCCCTTCCGTGCGCCCTGCGGTCGCGCATGTCGCCGCGCCCATGCCCGTGGAGGAGCCTGCCCCCATGCCTGTCGATGACCCGCCGCCTTCCGAGGGCAAGAGCGGGACGGCCCTGTACCAGCGCGGCACCAAGCCGCTGAAGCGGGGGCTCGTCGTGCCCGACGACTTCGAGCTGCCCCCTGGTTACATGCGCCACTACCAGGCGACGGACAACGGGCAGCCGCTGGCGGCCATCCTGATGTTCCATCCGGACTTCACGCCCAAGGACGCCAACGGGCAGCCCATCCCCATCCCCGAGAACCGCGTGGTGCCCGAGGAGATGGCTCCCCCCGGCATGCCTCACCGGCTGCTGGAGATTCCTGTCGAGGACGAGGACTCGCAGTGACGTCCGTGAAGGGGTGGGCCGGGGCGCTCCTGGGCGTCGCGGCGACCACCGTGCTGTTCGCAGTGTTTGGACAGCTGCGACCCGGTTGGGTGTGGCTGGGCGTGGTGGCCATGGCACCGTGGCTCGCGGCCTTGGACGGGGTCCGTTCCGCTCGGGGGGCCGTGGGGCTGGGCGTGCTGCTGTCGGTGACGTTCACCGCGGCGGTGTTCGGCTGGTTTCCGGGCGCCATCGCGGCGTACTCCCATGCTCCGGTGTGGCTGTGCTGGGGCGTGTTCCTGCTCATCGCGCCTGTGTTGGAGCTCCAGTTCATCACCGCAGCGTGGGTGCGGTGGTACGCGCGCCGGCGGGTGGCGGAGGTGCCGCGCCTGGCGTGGGTGCCTCCTGTGCTCACTGCGCTCGTGTACGTGGGCACCGAGTGGTTCGCGCCCAAGCTGTTCGCCGAGACGCTGGGCCACGCCCTCTATGCTTCGGAGACGCTGCGCCAGGGCGCGGACCTGGCTGGCGCTCCGGGGCTCACGCTGGGGCTGCTGCTCATCAACGAGTGTGTCGTCTCGGTCGCTCAGGGACTGGCTTCTCAGCGGGGCTTGCGACTCAGGCCGGTGGTCCTGGCGGTTGTGCTGGCGGTGGTGGGGTGGGGTTACGGATGGGTGCGGCTGGGGCAGGTGCGCTCGGCGGTGCACTCGGCTCCGTCGCTGGTGGTGGGGGCGGTGCAGGCGAACATCACCAACATCGAGAAGCTGGCCGCGGAGCAGGGCACCTACGAGGTTGTTCGCAACATCCTGGATACGCATTACGCGATGTCGGATGCGCTGTTGCGCTCGGGGCCGCTGGACCTGCTGGTTTGGCCGGAGACGGTGTATCCGACGACCTTCGGCACGCCGAAGAGCGAGGACGGCGGCGCGCTCGATGATGAGATCCGCTCGTGGGTGGCGGAGCGCGGTGTTCCGCTGGTGTTCGGCACGTACGACCTGGACGGCGAACGCGAGTTCAATGCCGCCATGTTCTTGGGCCCCTCTACGACGGGCGAGTTGGCTCAGTCCGCGTACCGGAAGACGATGCTCTTCCCCCTCACGGAGTGGGTTCCGGATGCGGTGGACACGCCTTCACTGCGCGCAATGCTTCCTTGGACGGGTCGCTGGAAGCGCGGCCCGGGTCCCCGGCTGGTGGACTTCCGGTTGAACGGCGGCCGCGTGCTCAAGGTCGCTCCGCTCATCTGCTACGAGGCCGTCTTTCCCAATTACGTCGCAGCGGAGGTGCGCCAGGGGGCGGACCTGATTCTCACGCTGTCGAATGACTCGTGGTTCTCCGGCACCCCCGCGCCCCGGCTGCACCTGATGCATGCGGCGTTTCGGAGCATCGAGACGCGCACGGCACAGATTCGGGTGACCAATTCGGGCATCTCCGCGTTCATTGACCCCGCGGGGACGTGGACCTCCGAGCTCGAGGACAATCAGCGCGCTGGCACCGTGATGCGTGTGCCGACCGCGGATCGGCTGAGCTCGCTCGCGGGGGCTTGGGGCGACTGGTTGGGGCCCGTGGCGCTCGTGCTGGCCGTGGTGCTGGGGGTGTGGATTCGCCGGCCTGTGTGACGCGCGCTCAGGCGGCTTCGGCGTGCGGGGCGGGGAGCTGTGCGTCTGCCTTGGGCTTCTGGGCGATGACCTGGATTTCCCTGCGCATGTGCGTCAACCGGCAGACCTGGACCCAGGCCCAGAGGAAGGCGAAGCGTGCGTATTCGTAGGGGGCTCGGAGGCCCTTCGCCAGTCTCCGGCGCAGGATGTCCTTGCCTGCCTTCACGGGCTGCATTCCGGCCCTGGCGCAGGCGTCCGCGAGGTTGTGCTCGTAGAAGTAGACGTGGTGCTGCCAGCCTCGCCGGTCCGGGCGGAACGAGCGGCCCTTCCGGGGCATCACGATGATCTTGTAGTAGGCCGCGTCCGGCACGATGACGAAGGCCACGCCTCCTGGCCTCAACACGCGCTGGATTTCTCGCAGCCCATCCATGGGCTGATCCACGTGCTCCAGCGTGTGCTTCAACGTGATGATGTCGAAGGACGCGTCCGGGAACGGCATCTGTGTCAGCGAGCCGTATTCGGCGGTGTAGCCTCGCTCGCGGCAGAGGTTCACCGTGAACTGGGAGTAGTCCAGCCCCGTGGCTTTCAGGCCTGCGCGCTGCGCTGCCTCCAACACGTATCCCGCGGAACACCCCACATCCAGCAGGTCCTTCGCGTGTGGCGCGTACTCCAGGCACACCAGCACCTGCCTCAGGCACTTGCGCACCCGGTGGTCCCAGCGGCTCAGGTACTTCGCGCGGTTGTGCTTGAAGTACTTCTCTTCGTAGCCCTCGCCCAGCCCTGGCTTCTGCTCCCGTTTGTAGATGAGCCCACAGCCCGTGCAACGGCCGTAGCTCAGCTCTTGGAACGCAACGACCGGTCGGGATCCGGTCTCATTGCAGACAGGGCAGGCGGAGTAGAAGGGTGCGAGCATTTCGCACCGCACCATCGGGCTTCGCGTTCCGGAGTGTCAATCCCACCCTCGGGGCCCTCGGCTCAGTGCCCGGGGGCTCGCTTCGCCAGGCTCAGTGCTCCCAGGGCGAGCAGGGCGGCGATGGCGACTCCCAAGGCCATGGGCCTCGCGGTGCCGTCGTGGCTTGCGCTCACCATCGCGGAGGCTCCCGCGGCCAGCATGAACTGCAGCGCTCCCAGCACCGCTGACGCGATGCCTGCCTGCTTCGCGTGCTGCTCCATCGCCAGGGCTGTCGCGTTGGGCGTGATGGCTCCCAATGTGGAGACGAACACGAACAGCGACAGCGCGATGCCCCACAGCCCGCCAACGCCTGTCGATGCCACCGTCACCAGGGCCAGCCCCGCCAGCGCGGCGATTCGCACCGCCAGCTTCAACACCCGCTCGGGCGAGGAGCGCGCCAGCAACCAGTGATTGAGCTGCGACACCGCGACCAGCCCTGCGGCGTTCGCTCCGAAGAACCAGCCGAAGTGCTCCGGCTTCACGCCGTGCAACGTGATGAACACGAAGGGCGAACCGCCGATGTACGCGAACATCCCTGCCTGCGCGAGCGCCGCCGCCAGCGCAGGCCCCAGGAAGTCTGGCGCCTTCGTGATGCCCCACATCGCCTGGAAGGGTTTGGATGGGGCGGCTCCGTTCCTCGGGGGTGCTGTCTCCGGCAGGATGGCGAATGCCGCTCCCAGCGCGATGAGGCCGATGACCGCGTGGCTTCCGAAGATGGCTCGCCAGCCCGCGGCTCGTAGCACCCAGCCGCCCAGCAGCGGGGCCAGGATGGGCGCCAGGCCCATCACCAGCACCAGGCGCGACATCATCCTCGCCGCCGCTGCTCCCGAGTGCAGGTCCCTCACGACGGCCCTCGCCGTCACCATTCCCACCGAGCCACCCAACGCCTGCACGAACCGGCACGCCGCCAGGAATTCCGCCGATGGCGCCGTCGCGCAGCCGATGGAGCCCAGCACGTAGAGCACCAGGCCCACGTAGAGCGGCTTCGTGCGGCCGAAGCGGTCGCTCACCGGTCCCGCGAAGAGCTGCCCCACCGCGAGCCCCGCGAAGAACGCCGCCAGCGTGCGTTCCACCTCTCCTGCTGTCGCTCGCAGTGATTCGCCGATGGCGGGGAACGCCGGCAGGTACATGTCGATGGACAGCGGCCCGAAGCCGATGAGCGCCCCCAGGAGGATGATCAGCCCGGCTCCCTCCGTGGAGCGGGACAGCTTGGGCGTGGCGGTCGTCATCTGGCGGTCCTCTTCTGAGGCTTTCGTGCGGGCGCTTCTCCTGGCGTCAGCAGCACCCGGATGAGCTGGCGCAGGACGGCTTTGTCATCGCCGGGGGCGTAGGTGGCGCCGCCTACGTGGGCGTTGAAGCAGCGGGCTTCCAGCGCTCCACAGAGTGCTTCCGCCGCGACTCGGGGCTCGGCGAGGTCCACCCGTCCGGCTCGCTTCGCCCGGGTGAGCCACTTCGTCAGCCCCTCCCTGAGCGCGACAGGGGGCGGTGTCTCCAGGTGCAGGGCCCTCGCGCCACCCAGTGCGGAGTAGTGCAGCACGAACAACCAGGGCACCAACTGGCGCAGGAAGTCCCGGTGGTGCAGGAGCGCTTCCAGGAGCTGGTCCTCGATGGGGGCGTTGTCCCTGGGCCCTGGCTCCAGGAGTGCCAGCGCGGTGGGCGGGACGGGGCGGAGGGCTCGCGACATCAGCGCCTCCTTGGTGCCCACCCGGTGCAGCAGCGCCGGTTGCGAGATGCCCAGCCGCTTCGCGATGTCCTGCAGCGGCGCGGATGGACCCTGCGCCAGGAACACGGCTCGGGCCGCTTCGTCGATCTGCAGGTCGGTGACGCGTGGGGGACGGGACATGGCGCGAAGGGTTAGTTACTGACTGGTAGGTAATAAATTCGCGCCAGTCGTGCAAGGGACCCGTTCCCGCGGGCCCCTCGCGTCAGCTTCCGAGGGAAATCAGATGCGGCCGGCCTTGAGCTCGCCCACCAGGTGAGCGCAGGCGCGGACGGTGAGCGCCATCATCGTCAGGGTGGGGTTCTGCGGGCCCTGCGAGGGGAAGCAGGAGCCATCCGTGACGTAGAGGTTGGGCACATCCCAGCTCTGGTTGAACGGGTTGAGCACGGACGTCTTCGGGTCCTTGCCCATGCGCGCGGTGCCTACCTCGTGGATGGCCATGCCCGGGTCGGAGAGCTGCTTGTTGACCTGCTCCACCGTGCAGCCCGCCTCCTCCAGCATCTCCAGACAGGAGGCGACCGCGTCCTCCGTCATCTTCAGGTCGTTGTCCGAGTGACGGCACTCGATGTGCGCCGCCGGAATGCCCCAGCGGTCCTTCACCGTGGCGCTCAACGTCACGCGGTTCTCCGCGCGCGGGACCATCTCTCCGAAGGGCACCATGTGCATCTGGTCGTCGAAGGTGAAGACCTGAATGCCGTAGCCTCGCGCGAAGTTGGGGTGGCGCTCGGTGACGTTGCGGAACTGGGGGATGTACGCCCAGCCGTGCTCCTTCTGGTGGAGGTGCGCGGGCAGGTTCATCCTCGCTTCGATGCCTCGCAGGTACATGTGGTCCATCAGGTGCTGGCCCACGAGCCCCGAGCTGTTCGCCAGGCCGTCCGGGAACGCCCGGTTTCGCGAGTGCAACAGCAACCGTGTGGATTCAATGGTGCCCGCGGCCACCACCACCACCTTCGCGTGCACCTCCTCGGAGGTGCCGGAGTTCGCGTCGATGAAGGACACCCCCGTCACCCGGCCCGTGTTCGGGTCGTGCAGGATGTGGCTGGCGATGGCGTGCGAGCGCAGCGTCAGCCGCCCCGTCTGCAGCGCCGCCGGCAGCGTCACCGGCGCGTTCGCCGTCCGCCGGGCGACGACGTGGCGGTCGGGCCAGCGGGCCTTCACCTTCTCGCGCAGGCGGACCTCGCCGGGGGACAGCGGCGCGGGACCGGAGAAGACGGAGTCCGGCAGCGTGTCCACGCCGTCCGAGTTGCCTCGCAGGCCCATCCACCGCTCCACGATTTCGTAGGACGGCGCCAGGTCCGAGTGCGACAGCGGCCAGTCCGGGCTCAATCCGTCCAGGCTGCCCGCGTGGAAGTTGAAGTCAGACAGCCGGTAGAACTGGCGGCCGTGAGCCTTCACGCTGGTCCGCCCGCCTACCTGCCTCGCGCGGATCCAGGCGAATGGTGCGTCGGGCGGCGTGGTGTAGGGGTTGTCCACGTCATCCACGAAGGCGTGCGGATGGAACGGCCACGCGAAGCTCGTGGCCTGGATGGACTGGCGCGACTTGCGGGATGCGTCCGACTCGATGCGGTAGCCCAGCTTCTGCTTCACGCGGTGCATCAGGTGGAGCGCCCGGTCCGCGTTCGCGCCTCGGCCCGCCTCCAACACCAGCACCTGGAGCCCCGCCTCCGTCAGCTGCTTGGCCGCCCATCCACCGCAGGCTCCCGAACCCACCACCACCGCGTCATAGACCGTCTTCGACGTCTTCATGCCTGCTCACCCAGGACGGTCAGTCTGCCGCCGCTGCTAAAGTTCGCCTAAATTGTAAATCAGGACCCTATTGGCGCCTATAGGTCTAGATGTCTGGCAGGAGCCAACACAAGCCTGGGGCGGTGACTTCCGCTCTGAAGTACGGGTCGCTTGCTGTCGGAGAGGGGCGGACATGGCTGGGTTGTTGACGCGGATTCGGTGGGGGCGGGTGCTCAGCGTGCTGGTGTTGCCATTGCTGCTGGTGGCGCTGGCGTTGGGTGGCCGCGCGGCGTGGCGCTCCGAGCAGTACTTCCACTACCCGAGGCCGGCTGCGGTGCTGCCCGCGGACTTCGGTGACGCGCGTGAGGTGACGCTGCGCACGGATGACGGGGTGGAGCTGCGCGGCTGGTACCTGCCATCCCGGAACAAGGCGGCGTGGGTGCTGGCGCATGGCCTGTCGCAGACGCGCATGGATCTGGTGCCGGAGGCCCGTGTGCTGCGCGACGGGGGCTATGGCGTGCTGCTGTTCGACCTGCGCGCGCATGGGCAGAGCGGGGGCGAGACGTCCACCTGGGGTGACAAGGAGCGCCAGGATGTGCGCGCGGCGCTGGCGTACGTGCGGGCTCAGCCGGACGTCGATCCGGCTCGCGTGGGGGCGCTGGGGTTCTCCATCGGATCCGCGGCGGTGGCGGAGGTCGCGGCGAAGGACCCGCAGGTCGCGGCGGTGGTGCTGCTGTCCCCGTTCAACACGCTGTGGCTGGCGGCGGCGTATGACTTCCGCCGCTTCGGCATCGTCACCCAGACGGGGGCGCTGGTTCCGTTCTGGCGGCGGGGCATCGCGCTGGATGAGGTGCGGACCATCGATGCGGTGGACCGCATCAAGCCCCGGCCCCTGTTCATCGTCGCGGGGACGGAGGAGTCCGGGCAGCCGCTGATGGACGAGCTGTTCGCGCACGTCTCGTCGTATGCGCAGACGTGGCGTATCCCCGGTGCTTCGCATGGCAACTTCGCCGCTGCCGCGCCCACGGAGTATCCGCGCCGGTTGCTGGAGTTCGCGGACAAGGCGTTGAAGCCCGTGGAGGGAGTGACTCCCTCGGTGGAGACGCCCGTGGAGAAGAAGGCTCCGGCGAAGAAGCCTTCACGGCGGACGAAGAAGGCGGGGGCCCGCTAGTTCCTCGCTACGCCTGGGCGGGCTTGGCGGCTTCGAGCTTCGCGAGCTGATCCAGGTACATGCGGCCCTTCTCCGGGTCCGTCATGTAGATGAACGCCGCCATGCCCTTGAGCTGATCCAACGACTCGCCTTCGCGGCCCGGCTTGCCCTTCTGGCGGTTGTGGATGGCCGCGCGCAGGCGGCGCACCACGTCGCGGGGGACTCGGGCGGCGGGCGTGCCGTCCTTGGCGTCGTTCACCACGAGCCCCGTGACGCGCTGACGGCTGCCCTTGCGGGCGACCCGCGTCTTGTCCGGGTGGACCGTGAAGCCTTCCGCCTCCACGATGTCCTTCACCCGCGCGAGCAGCACCGCGACCGGCGCTCCCTGCGCGCGGCGGGCCTTGGGCGCCTTCGCCTTCGTCCAGGAGAAGGTCAGGTCGTCCGCGTAGCGCGTGTACGTGAAGCCCAGCTTGCGCGACAGCGCCGACAGCCGCTTGTCCAGGCGCAGGCACAGCGCGTTGGTGATGCCCGGCGAGGTGGGCGCGCCCTGCGGGAGGGCTCGCGGGCCCTTCGCCACGTGCAGCGTCTTGCCCCGGAAGGACATGCGCTCACGCGGCGCTTCCGTGGACATCAGTGCCAGCAGCGTGGACGTGTTCTCCTTCAGGCCGCCCTTGCGCAGCAGGCCCTTCACCCGGCGCCAGTGCACCGAGGGGAAGAAGTCCTTCAGGTCCACCTTCACCAGCACGTCCGCGCCCCGGTGCGCCAGCGCGTTGGTGAGGATGGAGCGCCCCGCCACGAAGCCGTGCGCCGCGCCGTGCACCGGCAGCCGCTCCACGACGTTCGACAGCACCCAGCGCTGCGCTTCCTTCAGCTCCCGCTTGGGGGACGTGATGGTGCGCTCGCCGCCCGTGCGCTTGGGGATGCTCCACGTCACGTAGTTGGAGCCCGTGTCCACGTCTCGGTGGAACGCGAAGCCGCGCAGCTTGGACACGCTCAGGCCCAGCGCCTTCGCCAGGTCCTCCGCCGAGTCCAGCGTGGGCAGACCGTTCTGGCGCGCGCGCTCCTCGCGGTGCTCCAGGTCGAACTTGTCCGGCAGGCCGGCTTCGTTCCAGTGGATGCCCACGCCCAGGTGGTTCACGTGCGTGGCCTTCCACGCCTCGTGGGCCTGGCGCTTCAGCGCGCGGCGCTCCACGGCTTCGGCCTTCTTCTTCTCCTTCCAGGCCGTCTTCTCCTTCTCCTTCAGCGAGGAGAAGTCCACCTCGTCCGCGAGCGCGCCCTTCGACACGAGCTGGGCTTGCACCCATTCGTCCGCGCCGCCGGCCTCGGTGATGGCCTTCCAGCGCGTGATGAGGGCGTCGTGCGCGGCCTTGGCGGCCTCGCGCTTCGCGACAGAGTTGGGAGAGGCTGCGGGCGCGGTGTCAGCAACGGCCTGCGGCGGGGCGGCGGGGACGAACGACTCCAGCTTGGCGGTCATCGAGTTACCTTCGACGGGCGCGGCGGCTCAGGGAGGGGCGACGGAGACGAATGCGAGCGGTCGAGGGAGGCCAGGAAGGCACCACCAGCTCACCTGGGGCACGGTAGCCTCACCGGCTCTCCCCTCCCGAGCACTACCGTCGGGGTGGGAAAACGGCGGCTGCGTCGTTGGTTCCGCTTCCCACCCCGACGGTAGTGCTCGGGAGGGAGAGAGCCAAGAACAGGCTACCTTGCGGAGAGTGTCCAGCATTTCAACCAGAACGGCGCAACGCCGTTCCTACGCTCGAGGCGTTAAGGCTGATGCGGTCCAGACCTCTCTCGACCACTCGCTATTCGAATTTCGTCCGGCGCCACCATCCTTCCGGCCGCCCCGTCGGCGGTCGGGCCGTTGAGTGAGTGTTTACACCAGAGTCGAGGCCGCGTCGATGTAGCCGTCCGCGGTTAGTTTCTCCAAACGGCTGAAGTACGCCGTCCGGGCTTCCGTGTCCGTGTCGAACCAGAGGCGCTGGTGGCGCGAATCGCCCAGGCGGGGACCCCACGTGAGGGCCACCACCTTGCCGTCCAGCGACACGCGATACACCTGCTCCAGCCCCGTGGCCGGATCCCGGCGCACGTACGCGCGCGTCTCCGCGCGGATGAGCTTGCGGCCCTCCGGCGTCTGACGGAGCGCTTCTTCCTCGGCGCGGCGGCGGGCGTATGCCAGGCGCAGCGCGAGCATGTGTTCGCAGGGGCCTTCGCGCAGACCGGAGCGGCGGAAGTGCGGGCAGCCGCAGCTCGCGTCCTTCACGCGGCCCTCCAGGTCCATGGTGAAGCTGGGGAAGAAGCTGCGCACCGCCTCGCGGTCCACGACTTCTCCCTGGATGCGCGTGCCCTCGCCCACGATGTCGTGCACCTGCGTGAGCTTCACCTCGCCCGAACCCGGGCTGCCGTCGCCCAGCAGGCGGTGGGCGCGCGCTTCACGCTCGTTGCCGTAGCGCAGCGCGGCCTCGTCCACCGGGGTGGGCATCAGTTCGCGCGGGCGGTAGGTGCTGCGGGACACGTCGAAGAGGACGCGGCCGCGCAGGCACTCCAGCTGGAGCGCGGCGCGCACCTGATCCTTCGGCGCTCCCGCGTCCTTGGCCAGCACTTCGAAGGCGAGGGGACCGTCCTTGCGCAGGCGGTTGCGCAGCAGTTCCGCCAGGCCTTCCGGCACGTCGCGCGGCATCAGCGCGTCGAAGGCGGCGGCGCTGGACCAGCCGCTCTCCGTCCAGCCGGTGAGCCCCAGCGTCAGCGTGGCCGCGCCCAGGTCGATGACCCAGAACACCGGGAGGCCCGGACCCAGCAACTGCACGTGCACGCTCTTCGCGTGGGGCAACAGGCGCGCGAGCGCGGCGAGGCGCTGACGGCCGAAGGTGCGCACCACCGCGGGCGCGCTGCCCGTGTACACGCCGCCGTGGCACTCCAGTACCTGCTCCCAGGGCTCCAGCACCAGCCGCGGCGGAGCGCCGGGGACCAGCTCGAAGCGCAGCGCGCGGGGCGCCTTCTTCGAGCGGCGGGTGCGCAGCGCGAAGAGCAGGTTGTACAGGTCGATGGGCGCGATGGAGCAGGTGGTGGCCGGCAGCGTCGCGGCGGACTGCACCTGGAGGAAGCCTCGCAGCCACGCGTGGGGCACTTCCACCGTGCGCGGGGCTCGGGGCTCCGTGGCGGGCGCGGCCTTCGCGGTGGGGGCGACGTGTGCCTCCAGCACCACCGGGGCGTAGGCGCGCAGGCGGTCCAGGCGGGCGGGCAGGTCCTGCGGCACGTCCAGGAACGTGGAGCCGTGCGCGGCCTGGCGCTTGTCGAAGAGGCTGTTGTCGAAGGCGAGGCGCGCGTAGGCGCTCTCGTCGCGGGAGAAGACCTCCAGCGACACCTGGTCCGGATCCACCGTGAGGACGGGGTCCAGGACGGCGTCCTTCTTCTCTTCACCCTCCAGCGCGTTGTCGAGGAAGGCCTTCTGCGCTTCCCAGATTTGAGCGCTGGCGCGCTTGCCCTGCTTCATCAGGTACGCGAGGTACGCGGTGCGGTCGCGGCCCCGGTAGCGCAGGTCGCTGGAGAGGACCGCGAAGGCGGCGGCCAGCGCGTCGCGGAAGAGGGTGGGGTCCTTCACCTGGCCACTGACGCCCACGGTGCCTCGCGAGCCCTCCAGGGCCAGCTGCACGCGCGAGGCGTCCGGCGTGACGACCACGTCGCTCTGCGCGGAGTAGCTCAGCGCGACGGGATGACGTGCGGTTGCGGTGCTCACGACGGTTGACCTTCCTTCCGGGCGCGCTCAGCGGCCCGGCGTGCACGTTTGTGGGCGCGGTAGGCCGCCTTGCGCAGCTCCACCGACTGCGACTTGTCGAACGCCGCCGTCTTCAGCAGCGCCGCGGCTTCGTCTCCGCCCAGGCGTCCCAGCGCGGCCCAGCCATCCTGCCGCACCTCCGGCTTCGCGTCGGCGGCCACGGACTTGAGCGGCTCCAGGTCCTTCTTCGCCAGCAGCGCGGGGACCGCGAGCCGGCGGCCTTCGCTGGCCAGGAGCGCGGACGTGGCCACCTTCGCGCCCGTGGGGCCCAGGGCCACCGGGTCGAAGGGCTTCACCTCCAGCGCCCAGGCCGAGGACTGCTCCGGCACCAGCGCGGCCAGCACCGACGCGGCGGCGGAGCGCACGGCGGCGTCCGGGTCACCGAGCGCGGTGCGCAGGGCCTGCGCCTCGCTCGTGGCCTTCAGCCGTCCCAGCACTCGCGCCGCTTCCTGGCGCACGGCGGCGGGGGCCTGGGCCTCTCCCTTGCGGAGGACTTCGGCGGACGTCGCGACCAGCTCCTTCGCGCCCAGCCGTGAACCCGCCCAGAGCAGGCGCTCCCAGGCGGCGGCCAGCGGCTCCTTCTTCGGAGGCTGCGCGGAGACCCAGGCGGTGGCGGTGCGCCGTTCGGCGGCCACCAGCGCGCGGGTCAGTCCGGCCGTGTCCACGGCGCCGGCTTCGCGCGCGTCACCCGTCCAGGTGCCCACGAGCCGGGCCGCCTCTTCGCGGGCCTCCGGCTTGTCGTGGCCGAACAGGGCGATGACCTCCGGCACGGGCATCGCGCCACGGCGGGCGAGGCCGCGACGCAGACGGAGGCGCAGTTCCACGTTGTCCAGCGTGGCCAGGCGGGGCACGAGCAGCGCCGGGTCGCCTTCGCTGGCGAGGTACGTGGCGGCGGGCTCGGAGATGTCCTCGTGCTCGCTCTGCACGGCGAGGAACTCCACTCGCGTGCGCTCCTTGGGGAAGAGGACATCCAGCGCCTTGCGCGCGGCGGCGCGAAGGTCGTCGTCTTCCTCGTTCAGCGCGGCGGCCAGGGCGGCCTCGGCGGCCGGGTCTCCGAACTTGCCCAGCTCCTCCGCCACCGTGCGGCGCACGTCGTCGTCCGTCTCGCCGTCGGCGAGCAGCGCCTCCAGCTTCACCCTGGCGCGTTCTCCACCCAGGGCGCGCAGGCCGCGCACGCCGGCTTCCTGGCGCTGGAAGGCGGCGCCGTCCGTGGCCGCGGCCTCCACCTTCTCCTCGATGCGGCGGCGGTCCTCGCCATCCGGCATCCGGTTCGCCATGCGGCCGAGGGCCTCGATGGCGGCGAACACCATGTCCTCTTCGGCCGGGGCTTCCGGCGTGCCTCCGCCGGCCACCGTCTCCAGCTCGGAGAGGGCTCGCACGTCGCCCAGGGTGCCCAGGGCGAGCAGGGCCCGGCCGCGCTCGTGCGGCTCACCGGCGCGCGCGTACAGCAGCAGGGGACGCAGGGCGCTGGCGCGGCGCTGGTGCGCGACGCCTTCCGCCGCGGGCAGCATCAGCTCGCGGGCGCCGGCGCGGAGGATCTCCTCCAGCGGCTCCACCGCCGCGCCCTCTTCCACCACGCGCTTCGAGTAGTGCTCCACGGCGGCCGCGCGCACGGTGACGTCGCGGTCGTTGAAGAGCTGGACGAGCAGCGCGTCCTGGCCCTCGCTCTTGCCGTGCTCCAGCTCGCCGGCGGCGGCCTTGCGGACCTCCGGGTCCTGGCTCTTCACCGCCACGCGCAGGAAGCGCACCGCGAGCGCCGCGTCGCGCTTCTTCAGCTCGCGCTCGTCCTCATTCAGCTTCTCCTGCTCCGGCGGCCAGGTGAGCTGCATCGCGGCCGTCACGCAGGCGAGGCGCACGGAGGGGGCTTCGTCCTCCACGCTCTGGCGCGCGAGCACGTCCAGCGCGTCCGCGCGGTGCGTGCGGCCCAGCGCGGCCACCAGCCGGGTGCGCTCCGGAATCTCCGTGGCCACCGTCAGGCGCGCGGCGAGCGCGGCCACGGCGGCGGAGGTCCCCAGTCGCGCCAGGGCCTCCTGTGCACGGCGGGCCACGGCCGACGTCTCCGAACGCAGGAAGGTGCCCAGCACCTCCACCGCCCGGTCGTCGCCCCGGAACGCGAGCAGCTCCGCGGCGCGCAGCCGCAGGTCCTCGTGCTCGCTGCCCATCGCGCGGCCCAGGGCCTCCGTGACGCGCGGGTCGTTGGCTCCCGCGAGCCGCTCAATCACGCCTACGCGCAGGTCGGCGTGCTCGCTGCCCAGCGCGGCCAGCAGCGGATCCAGGCTGCCCGGCGGGCTCAGCTTCTCCAGCAGCTCGAAGGCGGACTTGCGCACCTCCGGCAGCGGCGAGTTGAGCGCGGCGGCCACTCGCGGACGGGCCTTGTCACCGCGCTCGGCGAGCTCCTCCAGCGCGGCGCGCGCCACGTCAGGCGCCAGCGAGGCCAGGGCCAGCGCCAGCGGCTCGTCGCTGCCAGCGGGGTACAGCTCCTTGAGGCCCGCGAGCGCGGCCCGGCGCACGAGTTGGTGAGGGTCTTCCAGCGCGCGCAGCAGGGCGGCCACCGCGGCGGACGTGCCCGCGTAGCCCTCCTGCGTGAGCTTCACCACGCGGTCCACGGCGTCGCGGCGGACGCGGTGGCCTTCCTCGTCACCCGCGGTCACCTGACGCAGCAGGCCCACGTAGGCGCCGAAGGCGAGGCGGCGCAGGTGCTGACGCTCCGCCTGCGTCGCGTCCTTCGGCGTACCCGTGCCCGAGCCTTCCGGCGGCTTCACCGCGGAGAAGAGGCGGCGCAGCCAGCTCTTGCCCGTGGCGGAGGCCGTGCCCTGCTTCTCCGGCGTGGAGGGCTGGATGACGTGCGCGGCGCCATCGGCCGTCTCCGGCTTCCAGGGGGACTGGAGCGAGCTGGGGCGCGCGACCTTCTGCGCCTCGCGGAAGTAGTCCAGCGGCTTGTTGCGCAGCAGCAGCACCTGCGCCGCCGCGTAGCGCTGCTCCGGCTGACCGCTGGAGAGCGCCTCGGCGAGGCCAATCACGCGCTTCGCCCGGTCGTCCTCCGCGGGCCAGTCCTTCATGTCGCCGGCCTTCTCCGGACGCGGCGGCAGCAGCACCTCCACCAGGTGCGCGCGGTACGCCTCCGGCTCCGTGCGCAGCTCCAGCGCGCGGGCCGCGGCGTAACGCACCTCCGGACGACCGCTGGACAACGCGCTCGTCAGCAGGTCCGGCGGTCCACCCTCGCGGCTGGCGCGCAGGTCCCGCGCGAGCACGATGGCGAACACCATCTCCTGCACTTCGCGCGCGGAGTCCTCCAGACCGTGCAGCAGGCCGCCGTCGCCCTCGTGGCCCAGGGCCGCGAACGAGAGGATGGCGCCCAGCCGGATGGGCAGGTGTTCATGGCGCAGGTTTCCGGTGAGCACCGGCAGCGCGCGCACGTCACCCAGGCGGGAGAGACCGTCCGCCGCCCACGAACGCGCCGCCACCAGCGAGTGGCCCAGCGCATCCAACAGCGCGCCCTCGTCGCCCCGGCGGCTGGCCGTGGCGAGACCGCGCGCGCCCTGCTCCTGGAGGTCCGTCACCTCGTGGGGCAGGAGCGTGGTGGCGTAGAAGCCCAGCAGGCGCCGCGAGCCCAGCGTGGCCAGCGCGCGCGACGCGCGGACGCGCAGGGGGACGAGGAAGCCGGGCGGGTACATCCGCTCCAGGTCCTTGTCCGTGATGAGCCCGCGCATGGGCTCGATGATGTCCTCCGCGCCACGCGGGGCGAGCAGCTCCGAGGCCCGCACGCGCACCGGCAGCGCCGACGCCGCGATGCCCGCGAGCAGCGGCCCGTTCTCGTTCGGGATGAGCTTGTCCAGCGCCTCCAACGCAGCGAAGGCCACGTCCAGGTGCTCGTCCTGCACGCGCTTGAGGAGCGCGGAGCGCATGGCTTCCGCCGGGGCGTGCACGGAGGCCTTGGCGGCCTTCTCGCGCAGGGCCGGGTGCGTGGTGTTGAGCGCGGTCAGGTGCGGCTCCGCCTTCTCCTTGCCGGCCAGCTTCACCCACGCCTCGTAGGCGGCGGTGGCCACGCCCGCGTCGCGGTCCTCCACGGACTTCTTCAGCCGCTCCAGCGCCCAGTCGTCGGTGCCCTTCTGCGCGAGCACCTCCACCGCGCGGGTGCGCAGGTCCGGGAAGCGGCCCGCCAGCGCGCGGTCCAGCGCCTTCACCGGCTCCTTGTCGTTCCAGGCCCACAGCGTGCGGAAGGCCTCGCCGCGCACCTTGGCGGACTCGTCCTCCAGCGCGTCGCCCAGCAGGCCTTCCGCGCCCTCCGCCTTGGCGCCCAGCTTCACCAGCCGGTCCAGGCCGCGCACGCGCACGTCCTCGTGACCGGAGCGCAGCGCGGCTTCGGCGGCGGACAGCGGCGCGTCCGCGTCCAGCGCCACCACGGCCGTCAGCGCCGCGGCGCGCACGTCGCCGTCCGCGTCGTCCAGCATCCACACCAGCCGCTCGCGGGCGCGCGGATCCTGCAGCGCCTGAAGAGCGGCGGCCGTCTCACGGCGGATGGCGGCGTCGTCCTCACGCGACAGCTGGAGCAGCGCGCCCAGGGCGCGGCCGTCACCCAGCTGCGCCAGTACACGCGCGCCACGCACGGCGGTGTCCGGCATGCGGCACGCCATGGCGGCGAGCAGCGGCTCCAGGTCCGCCTCCGTCAGCGCCGTGCCGGCGGCCGTCTTTCCGAAGAGCTGTTCACGCGAGGCGGCCAGCTCCGCGTCGGTGGTGGACTTCGCCTCTGTGTCCCCGGCCGCGCGCTTCGCCTGGAGGGTCAGCATGCGGGTCACTTCCCGCACCGTGCGCGCGAACTCCTCGTCCTTCGCCTCCAGCGTGGCGGCCAGCGGGCGGCGCTCCAGCACCCGCACCGCGAAGGCCACGCGGCGCACGTCCCGGTCCGCGTCGTCCAGCGCGCGCGCCACCAGCGGCTGCAGGCGCGGGTCGCCCAGCAGGCCCGCCCCCGACGCGCGCAGCAGCACCTCCACCTTGAGGGCCGCGGGGCCTCGCTCGAAGGCGAGCTTCAGCGGCTCCGTGCTGCCCTTGGGGGACACGGTGGTGAGCGCGTCCAGCGCGGCGGTGCCCACCTCCGCGTTTGTGTCCGGCAGCTTGCTGGCGATGAGGCCCGGCACCAGCGGCGACGCGCTGCCCAGCTTCGCCAAGAGGCGCAGGCCCTGCACGCGCGTGTCCACGAAGCGCGAATCCAGCGCAGAGCGGGGAGCCGCCAGAGGCGACTCGGTCTCCAGCTTCACCAGCGCGTCCAGCGCCGCGGCGCGCACCGTCTTGTCGTCGTCGTTGAGGCGATCGCGCAGCTTCGGCCGAGCGGCGGTGCGGCCGTGGTTGCCCAGCTCCGTGGCAGCCAGCCGGCGCGCGGCGGCGTCCTTGTCCGAGGTCAGCACGCCCAGGACGAAGTCCAGCGCCTCCGGCTCCAGCAGCGCCACCGCCTCCTTCACCGCGGCCTCGCGGCGGGGGAGGGCGGCCTTCAGCGCCTCGTTGAAGACGTCGAAGCCGTGGCCGAACGCCGTCGTCTCATCCGTGGGCTTGCCGTCCGTGCCCAGCGTGATGCGCGTGACGCGGCGGTCCTCGCCAGCCACGAAGAGATAGCCCAGCAGCTGCTTCGCCTGTCGGGGGTTCGCCGGGGGCGCGAAGGCCACCGCGTTCAGGGCCTTGCTGCCCAGCTCGAAGGTGCGCGGCTTGCGGCGCTCGTCCAGCCGCCAGACCTTCAGCTTGCCGTCGCTGCCCACGGACGCGATGCGCTCCGCCGGGTCCTGGCCCGCTTCCGCCGGCGGCGTGGGCGGGAACACCAGCCCCAGCACGGAGCCCGCGTGGCCGCTGTCCTTGTCGCCGCGAACCTCGAACTCCACCGCGCCGACCAGGTAGCCGATGCGCAGCTTGCCGTCGTCGCCCGCGGAGACGAGCCGACCGTCGCGCGGGGTGAAGGCCAGCGCCCGCACCGCGCCCTCGTGGCCCGGCATGTCCCGGCGCGCACCCGTCGCCACCGTGAACGAGCGCACCACGCTGTCATCGCCCGCGCAGGCGACGTACGTGTGCGTGGGGTCCACCGCCACCGCGCGCAGCGGCTGCGAGGACGCGCTCCACTCCTTCAGCTTCTTCGTGCTGTCCCAGTCCCACGCGCGCACGAAGCCGTCCACGCCGGCCGTGTACAGCACCTTGCCGTCAGGGCTGGCCGCGACCGCCGTGCACCCGCCCGGGTGCGCGTTGTGGAGCTGGAACTTCACGGTGCCGTCGGTGAGCGACCCGAAGCGCACGGTGCCGTCCGCGCCCGCCGCCGCGAACTGCTCGCCGGCCAGCGCCACGCCCAGCACGTGCGCGGGCAGGGGCGAAGTCCACAGGACCTTGTTGGTTGCCGGATCGTACGCGGTCAGGCGGCTGTCGGCGGCGGCGCGAGTGCCGCCCACGATGATCAGGCGCGCATTGGCAGCCAGCGCACGGACCTTCTCGATGTTGCCGATGGAGAGGTTGGCCATGGTGTCGTTGTCCTAGATGCCGCCGAGCTGCACGCTCGGGTGAGCCGCACGCAGTTGCACCAGCGAGGCCAGGCAGCTCTGCCACTCGCCCTTCGCCACGGAGCCGGTGAACTCGCCCAGCACGGGCGCCACCACTCGAGCGAAGCTCTCGTCTTCCAGGCCCAGGTCCCGCACCAGCTCCACCACGCGGCGCTTGGCCACGCTCGCGGACAGCCGGCGCTGGACGTCGCCTTCACGCGCTTCCTTCGCGCGCCCGGGCGGCAGGCCGAACATCATGCGCCGCAGGAACGTGCGCAGCGCCTCCACGTCGCTGAAGCGCGTGGTGCCACCCGCCTCGCGCTCGTCCTTGCCGCCGCCCGCGGGCTTCCAGCCCTCCGGCAGGTGCAGCGGACGGTGCTTCTCCCAGAGCAGGCGCACCGCGAACAGGCCCACCTCGCGGTCCGCGCTCTGCATCAGGCCGGACAGCCGCTCCGCGCCGCCCAGCCTCGCGTAGTGCCGGCGGATGAGCTCCACGGCCACTTCACGCGTGCTGCGCTTGGTGGACTCCGTGAGGGCGAACACCTTGCCCGCGTCCAGCTCATCCGGCTGCAGCGTGTGGCGCGCGTCCGCTCCCGGCTCGCCCGCGTTGAGCAGGGCGTCGTAGGCCAGGTTGCGGATCTCCTTCGCGTCCGAGTCCGCCAGCTCGTACACGCGCGTCTGGTAACCCCACGCGCGCAGCTCCGAGCGGGCGATGGTCAGCGCGAAGCGGCGCACGTCGTCGCGCTCGTCGAAGAGGGCCGGCCACAGCCGCTCCGCCGAGTACGCCTTGCGCGGCGCGCGGGGACGCAGCTCGTAGGACTTGGACTCCGGCTGCTCCGGCCCGATGCCCGGGTGGTGGCAGCGCAGGTACGTCTGCGCGAACGCACGCACCGGCGGCGGCTGCTTCGCGCCCAGCGCCAGGTCGAACAGGCGCTCCAGGCCCGCGTCCGCGTCGCCCGAGTCGCTGAAGTCCGCGGGCACCACGTTCGCCAGCAGGTAGCGGTGCGCGAACTCGTGCAGCTGCGGGTCGGCCCGCCGCGCCAGCGCCAGCAGCCAGGGCACCGTGAGCTGCCTCGCGGTGAAGAGCTTGCGGTTGCCCAGCAGCTCCAGCGCCGTGCTCCGGAACTTGCCGTTGAAGACGAGCGCCTTCACGCGCTCCACGTCCAGGCCCGGCAGGCTGTCCGCGCGCGTGAGCCACTGCGCCGCCTGACGTCCCAGGCGCGGGTGCGCCACCAGGTCCAAGAGCCACTCCGGCCCGATGTCCGCCGGCTTGTAGGTGGACAGGGCCTTCATCGCCGTGTCCTCCACGATGCGCTGGCGCGACGAGCGCTGCTTCGCCTCCGTCAGCGCCACCTTCCAGAAGTCCGCCGGCATCTCCCCGGCCGCGTACTTCGAGGAGACGTAGTTCTTCGCCCAGTTGAGCTGCTCCTGCTTGCCCCAGAGCAGCTCGCGCAGGAAGTCGTGGGTGATTTCCGCGCGGTCGAAGGACTGCTCCAGCGACTTCGCCGCGAACGCCGCGGTGGGCTTGGAGTTGAGCAGCCGGCCCAGCAGCGGCAGGCCCAGGTCGCGCGGCTTGTGCTTCTCCAGGGCGGCGGCGGCGAACTTCTGCACGTCGTCCTCGCCCTTCTCCACCAGGTCCGCCAGCCGGTCCGCGGCCAGGTCCTGCGCGTGGCCGCGCGCGTACTCGATGGCGTAGGCGCGGGCCTTGTCGCTGGGGGAGAAGAGCAGCGCGAGCACCGCCTCATGCAGCCCGGCCGCGCGCAGCTTGCCCTGGTGGAAGTCCGGCGAGCCCTGGAGCGTCTCCACCAGGAAGTCGTGCGCGCTGCCCAGCGGACGGCGCGCCAGGCGGTCCAGCCACGCGGGCGTCACCTTGCGCAGCGCCTCCGGGAAGTCCTTGCGCAGGCCCTGGATGGCGAACTTCGCGGCGGGGTCCGACTGGCACGTGTCCAACAGGCGCATCAGCGCGTCCGGCGAGCGCTTCCACGCGTCCGGATACATGCGCTGCTTCACCATGTCGTTGGGCGGCTGGATGGGGAAGCGCGACGCGGAGTAGCCCTTGCTGTTGTGCGCCCAGAGGTGGTGCGCCACCCAGCACTGCGCCCACGTCGTCTCCAGGTCGTAGTGCCGCAGGACCTCCACCGCGAACTGCGGGTAGAGCTCCGGGACGGCCGCGCCCAGGTGGCGCAGGAAGCGCCACGCGCGGCGCTGGAGGTAGGTGAGGGTGCCGCCGCTGACCTCGCGGTGCCTGCGGCGGCCGCCGCGCTCGGTGTCGAAGCGCCAGGCCAGCGCGCCGAACATCTCCGCGTCGTGGCGCGCCTCCGCCAGCTTGTAGATGCGCTTGAGGCCCGCCCACAGGCCGAACTTCAGCGGCGCTTCCTTCACCAGCGTGATGAGGGCGGCGCGCGCGGGCTCGGTGTTCTTCTCGTAGAGGGACACCAGCAGGTCCGCGAGCAGCAGGCGCGGCGGCAGCGGCACGTCCTTCTGCGCGAGGAAGCGCTGCCACGCCTCATGCGAGCCCTTGCGGCGGCCGGCCTTGTCGCCGTCCGCGCGCGCCTGCTCCAGCAGCTGCTTCAACGCGTCGAAGGACAGCGCGCCCTGCGGCAGCGGCGTGTCCGACGTGCGGTCCGGCTGGTCGAGGAAGGCCAGCACGGACTCGGCCAGGTCCGGTGCCTCCGCCCTGGCAAGACGTTCGAGGTCTGCTGCGCTCAGCGCGTCGCTCGGGGTCATGCGTGGGGTTTAACACAGCTCCCCTGGACCGCGAGGCATGTCGGACCCGCCTCACCACGGCAGTGCGGGGACCTCCACCTCCTGCGAATCCTGCATGGTGCCCGCGCCCACCGTCACGTCCTGCCGGAACGACAGCCAGCGTCCCTCACGTTCTTGCAACACGAGAAGCGTGTAGGGCCCGGGAGGGACGAGGACCCAGGTATCCGCGCCGTGAAACAGCGGCGCGAGTGCCTGTTCGCCCAGCCACCGCACCTCCGAGGCCGAGGCGGATTCGGGCGGCGCGGGGACGCGTCCGGGGAGGAGGTAGGGGGTGCCCTGCCTCCCGCGCTCGCTCCAGCGCAGCTTCAGCTTGAGCCCCGTCGTCGACAGCGGCAGGTCCACCCGGTTGACGCGACGCGGCTCGACGTGCACGACGCGAGGCACGACCCTGCCGGTGTTCCCGCCCGCGATCTTCACCACGTAGTCGCCCGGGGCCAGGTCGCGGAACATGGCCACGCCGGTGTTCGCCGAGGCGATGAGCTGCTCCTCCGGGTCCGCCTTCGAAATGGCCGTCAGGACGACCGACGACGGCCGGCCCTGTGCGTCCCGCGCCGAGACCTCCAGGCGGGTGGCGGACGGCAGGCGCAGCTCGAGCGTGTCCTCGGTGGGGCCCACGATGCGTTCGAGCGACGCGTGTTCCGCCTCCTGCACGGTGAGCATGTAGGGCCGGGATTCCACGGAGGGCAGCTGGAAGGTGCCGTCCGGGCCGGTGGTGACGTCCGCGAAGGATTCGGAGTGCTCCGCGTTGCGGACGTCTTCCGCCGGCAGCGCCAGGGAGACGGACACTCCGGCCAGCGGGGCGCCGGTGGCGTCGTCCACCACGCGGCCCTGGATGACGTGGCCCGCTTCCACGCGCACCGTGCCCAGGTCCACGCTCCGGCCTTCGGGGACGTCCACGTCGCGCTGGGTGAAGGCGTGGCCCGGCACCTCGAAGGTGAGGTGCTGGGGGCCGGGCTCGTCCACGAAGACGGTGAAGGCGCCCTTCGGGTCGCGCACCGCCTCTTCGTTCACGGTGAAGCGGGTGATGGGCGTGCCGTCCTTCCTCGCCAGCCGGCCGGTGATGCGGCCCTGGAAGGCCAGGGTGATGCGCACGCCCATGTTCCCCGCGCGGGCGATGACCTTGGGGCCATCCTGCTCATCCATCCACCGTTTGAGCCTTGCATGCGTCTCTTCGAAGGTCTCGTCGTCCGGGCCCTCGTCGGGGCTCTCCTTCTTGGGCGGCTGGGGCATCGCGTAGCCCGGTTTCACCGCCGTCAGCTCGTAGTCCCAGTCGCGCGCCATCGGCTCCAGGATGAAGCGGCCGTCCGGACCGGTCTTCATGGAGAGGGGAGAGTACGAGCGGCCGTTGCTGGCTTCGTCCTCCTTCGCGGTGGCGTCCACGGTGACGTCCGCCAGGGGCCGGCCCTCCGCGTCCACGACGATGCCGCCCACGCGTCCGTCCAGGTCCAGGCGCAGCGCCAGCTCCACGGTCTCCGAGCCGCGCAGCACCACGCGGTCGGGCATGAGGCGCTCGTAGCCGCCCGTGGTGGTCCGCATCCACACGGCATAGGTGCCGGGAGGAATGCCCTTGATGTCGAAGCGGCCGTCCTCGCCCGAGGTGCCCGCGAAGGTCATGCGGATGATGTCGATCTTGTCGTCGTCTTCTTCTGGGGCCTCTCGGGCGCCTGTCGAGGGCTCCTGCTCCGGCTCCTGCATCACCAGGCTGACGTCCACCTCGTTGACGGGCGTGCCGCGCGAGCTCGTCACGGTGCCGCGCACGGTGGCGCCCGAGTCCAGGGTGAGCTTCAGGCCGGACGTGGGGGCGCGGACCTGGAGCTTGCGCGGCAGGTAGCCGTCGGCCTCGACGGTGAGGGTGCCGGAGAGGGGCTGGTCCACCTTGATGGCGAAGTGGCCCTCCTCGTTGGAGGTGGCGTCGAAGGTGAAGGGCGCCTCGCGGGACGGGTGCATCAAGATGAGCGAGCGCGTGTACACGGGCGGAGGCGGGTCGGCCGGGCGCTTCCGGGCGGGTGGACGCAGCGACAAGGAGGCCTCCGCCACCGGCTGGCCCGCGGCGTTGGTGACGATGCCCTCCACGAGGACGGCGGGGGAGAGCACGAAGTCCAGTGGAGGACCGCCCTCGGCCACGGTGCGGACCGCGGTGAGGTCCAGCATCTGGTCCGACACCACCTGGAAGACGTAGTCGCGGGCCCGGAGGGGGCCCAGGCGCAGGCGGCCGTCCTCGCCGGTGGTGCCAAGCTCCTTGAAGCGGTGGGGGAGGTAGTGCTCGTCGCGCTCACGGGGATTGGCGGCGCTCACTTCGGCGTGGGCCACGGGGTTGCCGGCGGTGTCGCGCACGGTGGCCTCGACGAAGAAGATGGTGCCCAGGCTCAGCGTCACCGAGACCTCGCGCTGGTCCTCCGTGACCTCCACCGTTTCGTGCGCCTGGAGGCCGCCCTGCTCCGCCTCCAGGGTGTAGTCGTCGGGGGGGAGGCCGTCGAAGGTGAAGCGCCCCTGGGCGTCGGTGGTGGTGACGAGCTCAGTGTCGACCACTGTGACGGTGGCGCCGGCGACGGGGTGCTCGCCGTCCACCACGGTGCCCACGATGCGCCGGGGGGCGTACAGCACGATGTCCTCGGGCAGGGCGACCGGGGCCACGTCCCCCATCCACTCGGTGAGCTTTCCGGGGTGGGCGGCGAGGAGGCTGTAGGGGACCTCTCCGGGCAGGGGGCCCAGGGAGAAGCGGCCGTCCGCGCCGGTCTTCGTCTCGAAGTAGCGCGCGGTGTCCGTGTGCAGCACGGTCACCTGGGCCTGGGCGAGCGGGGCGCCGTCCTCGTCCACCACGCGGCCGGTGAGCCGTTGGCTGGCCCCGAGCTCCAGCGTCACGTCCCGCGTGCCGGTGACGACGTCCTCCTGGAGGCCGGCGCCCTGGGAGCCCAGGGCCCAGAGGTCGACGGTCCCCTGGGGCAGGCCCTCCAGGGTGAAGGTGCCGTCCTGGGCGGAGGTGGTGCGCGACAGGACGAAGGCGGCGCCCCGGTGGGCCTCCACCAGCTCCCGGACCCAGCGGAGGGCGGGGAGGGAATCGCAGTCCTCGGAGACCACGGGGACCTCGGGCGAGTCCGCGTCACAGGGCAGCTCCGTCAGGGTCTCCCCGGGCAGGGGGACGGAGGCGGAGACCTCGATGCCGGCGACGGGCTGCCCCTGGAGGTCGACGACACGGCCCTGGACCTGGAGGGCACCCTGG
>NZ_RAWQ01000165.1:0-25194 GCF_003668965.1 Corallococcus sp. AB030 | reverse complement strand
GTGCTGGGGGTGGGCTTCAAGACGAAGCACAACAGCCTCGACGCGGACGTGGTGGCCACGCTGGGCCGCGCGGTGGAGCGGGCGGAGACGGACTTCCGGGCGCTGGTGCTGGCCAATCCCGGGCCGGACTTCTCCGTGGGCGCGAACCTGATGCTCGTGACGACGTGGGCCAGCCGCAAGCGCTGGGAGGACATCCGCGCGCTCGTGGCGGCCTTCCAGTCGGCGACGCAGCGGCTCAAGTACGCGAGGGTCCCCGTGGTGGCCGTGCCGTGTGGCCGCACGCTGGGGGGCGGGCTGGAGCTGTGTCTGGGCGCCAGCGCGGTGCAGGCGGCGCCGGAGACGCAGGCCGGGCTGGTGGAGACGCAGATTGGCCTGGTGCCCGGGGGCGGCGGAACGCTGAACCTCCTGTGGCGGGCCCTCCAGGGGATTCCCGAGGGCGTCCAGGTGGACGTGCTGCCCTACGTGGAGAAGGTGCTGCGGGACATCTCGCGGGCGAGGGTGTCCACGAGCGCGGTGGAGGCGCAGCACCTGGGGTACTTCCGGCTGACGGACGGGGTGTCGGTGCGTCCGGAGCAGCGGCTCGAGGAAGCCTGTGCGCGGGCCCTGGGGCTCGCTGGCGCGGGCTACCGGCCGCCGGTGCCGAGGGCCTTCCGGCTGCCGGGCGCCACGGGCATCCGCGCGCTGGAGGACGGGCTCGCGGAAGCAAGAGCGTGCGGCGAGCTGACGGCGCACGACGCGGTGATTGGCGCGCGGCTCGCGGCCATCCTGTGCGGCGGGCCGGGGGGCGCGGGGCATGAGGTGACGGAGGAGGAAGTCCTCGCGCTCGAGCAGGAGGCCTTCGTCAGCCTTTGCGGCGAGCCCCGGAGCCTGGAGCGGATGCAATCGCTGTTGATGAACAGACGCGTGCTGCGCAACTGAGCCGTCCGGTCCGGATGGCAGGCTTTGAACGAACCCCGCGGTCTTTCAGTCAAGGAGTGTCACCATGCGCAGCCGTCTGCCCCCTGGTCCCCGCTTGCCTCCCCTCCAGATGGTGCGGTTCACGAAGGACGCCACCGGCTTCTTCGCGGACTGTGCGAAGCGCTACGGAGACCCTTTCACCATGACGCTGCCTTTGGGCACGGTCGTGGTCACCGGCTCCCCGCAGGTCACCCAGCAGATCTTCGCCGCGGATCCAAACATCTTCGAGCCCATGGCGAAGGTGCCCATGGAGCCATTGATTGGTGAGAACTCGCTGCTATTGATTGGAGGCGAGCGGCACAAGCGCGAGCGCCGGCTCATCATGCCTGCCTTTCACGGGGAGCGGATGCGGGCCTACGGGGCGCTGATGCAGGAGGCCGCGCTCCGGCAGCTGGAGGGCGTGAAGCCCGGCGGCACGCTCACGGCCCAGCGGCTCACCCAGGCCATCTCCATGGAGGTCATCATCCGCGCCGTCTTCGGCGTGGAGGGCGCGGCGCGCGTGGAGCGCTTCCGCCACGTGCTGGAGGCCTACCTGGAGAACTACACGCCCTCGCTGGCGATGATGCCGGCGCTGCGGCGCCAGTTCGGCGGCATGGGGCCGTGGGCGCGCTTCCAGAAGGAGGCGACCCAGCTGGACGTGCTGTTGACGGAGGAGATCGCCGCCCGGCGCGCGAGCGGAGAGAAGCGCGAGGACGTGCTCAGCATGCTGCTGGCCGCGAAGGACGAGAACGGCGAGCCGATGACGGACGTGGAGGTGAAGGACGAGCTGCGCACGATGCTCGTCGCCGGCCATGAGACGACCGCGGTCAGCATGACCTGGGGCATGTACTTCCTGCACCGGGCGCCCGAGGCGCTGGAGAAGCTGCACCAGGAGCTGGCGGCATTTCCGACGGCGCCGGATCCGGAGGCCCTCTCCAAGCTGCCGTACCTGTCCGCCGTCTGTGACGAGGCGCTGCGGCTCAACCCCGTGTTCTATCTGGTGTCGCGCAAGCTGCGGGAGCCGTTCACGCTCGCTGGCTACGAGCTGCCCGCGGGGACGGGGCTGATGGTGGCCATCACGCTGACGCACTCGCGGCCAGAGACCTTCCCGGAGCCGGAGCGCTTCCTGCCGGAGCGCTTCCTGGGGCGCCGCTACTCTCCGTTTGAGTACGTACCGTTCGGAGGAGGGGCCCGCCGGTGCATCGGCGCGGCGTTCGCGCTGTACGAGATGAAGGTGACGCTGGGGACGCTGCTGTGGGCCCACCGCTTCGAGCTGGCGAAGGACACGGAGGTCCGGGCGGTCCGCCGCAACGTGACGGCGGTGCCCCACGAGGACATCCCCCTGCGCTCCCTGGGGCCGGCGGTGCATGCGGCGGCGGCCCCCGCGGCGGTGGTGGCCCGCTGACGAAGCAGGCAGCCAGGGGCGGTGAGCGAGGCCCGGCACCGCCCCCAAGTTGCTGGTGACCCCCGGAGTCCCACCGGCGAGAATGCCGGCGCGGTTCACTTCCAGAGGGCACTGCCATGCGCGTCATCAACTTCAACCCCGGCCCGGCCGGTCTCCCCACGGCGGCGCTGGAGCGGGCGCGGGACGAGCTGCTCGACTTCCAGGGCACGGGGATGTCGATCATCGAGCACAGCCACCGGGGCAAGGCGTTCGAGGCCGTCCACAACGAGACCCTCGCCCTCGTGAAGGAGCTGCTGGCCGTTCCGGACACCCACGAGATCCTCTTCCTCCAGGGCGGCGCCTCGCAGCAGTTCGCGCAGGTGCCCATGAACTTCATGCCCCAGGGCGGCTCCGCGGACTACGTGGTGACGGGAGGCTGGAGCGAGAAGGCGGTGGACGAGACTCGCTACTACGGCACGCCGCGCATCGCCGCGAACACGGTGGACAAGGACAAGCGCTTCACGCGCGTCCCCACCCAGGCCGAGCTCCAGTTGGATCCGAAGGCCGCCTACGTCCACATGACGAGCAACAACACGCTCTTCGGGACGCAATGGCACACCTTCCCGGAAGTGGGCCAGGTGCCGCTGGTGGCGGACATGAGCTCCGACATCCTGTGGAAGCCCATCGACGTGAGCCGCTTCGCGCTCATCTACGCCGGAGCCCAGAAGAACATCGGGCCGTCAGGCATCGTCCTGGTGCTGGTGGAGAAGTCCTTCATGGCGAAGGGCCGCAAGGACATCCCGAAGATCTTCCGCTACACGACGTACGCGGAGAACAACTCGCTCTACAACACGCCCCCCACCTTCTCCATCTACCTCTGCCGCAACGTGCTCTCGTGGATCAAGGGCGTGGGCGGCCTGAAGCAGGTGGAGGCCTGGAACCGTGAGAAGGGCGACCTGCTGTACACGGCCATCGACCGCAACGCGGGCTTCTACCGGGCCCCGGTGGAGAAGGCGTCGCGCTCGTACATGAACGTCGTGTTCCGCCTGCCGGACGAGAAGCTGGAAGAGGCCTTCGTGGCCGAGGGCGCCAAGGCCGGCATGGTGGGCATGAAGGGCCACCGCATCACGGGCGGCATCCGTGTGTCTTTGTACAACGCGGTGACCGTGGACCACGTGAAGACGCTCGTCTCATTCATGGACGACTTCGCGAAGCGCAACGGGTAGTTCGCTCACCGGCCCACGTGTCTCAATTCGAGACACGCTCCGGTGAGGTTGCTCCCTGTGGCTGTGTTTGCTTGTATCGCCCAATGACTCCCACAGGGGCGAAGCGACTCTTCCGGGCCGTGCTTCCCGACGGCATCTATCAGTGGCTGGCCCATCACAAACGCCAGGTCTCCATGGGGCGGGTGCGGTGGGGCAGCCTGGGCCGTCAGACGCCCATCGGCACGCACTGGGGACACGATCGCGGCCAGCCCATTGATCGCTATTACATCGAGCACTTCCTGGCGCGGCACGCGGCCGACGTCCAGGGCCGAACGCTGGAGGTCGGGGACGCGCGCTACACGCGGCGGTTCGGCGCCAGCCGTGTCACCCGCTCCGACATCCTCCACGCGCTTCCTGGGAACCCGGAAGCCACCTTCGTGGGAGACATCGCCCACGCGGTCGACATCCCTTCGGATGCGTTCGACTGCGTCCTCTTCACCCAGGTGCTGCAGTACGTCTTCGATGTCCAGGCCGCCGTGCGACAGCTGCACCGCATCCTCCAGCCTGGCGGCGTGGCGCTGCTGACCGTGCCCGGCATCATCAAGGTGGACTG
Source organism: Corallococcus sp. AB030 (assembly GCF_003668965.1). NCBI lineage: Bacteria > Pseudomonadati > Myxococcota > Myxococcia > Myxococcales > Myxococcaceae > Corallococcus > Corallococcus sp. AB030. Next base: position 21,056 of record NZ_RAWQ01000165.1, on the reverse strand, counting down.
GGGCGCGATGGAGCAGTGGCCGGACTGCTGGCGGTTCACCTCCCGCTCCGTCCACCGCCTCTTTGAGCCGTCCTTCGGCCCCGGCAACGTGCGGGTGGAGTCCTTCGGGAACGTCCGCGCCGCGGTCGCGACCCTGCACGGCCTGGCCCGGGAGGACCTGCGAACCGCCGACCTCGACGTGCATGACCCCCACTACGAAGTCGTCATCGGCGTCCGCGCCGTGAAGTCCCGGGGCTGAGCCACCGCGTCGGCCCACGCGCTACGGCATACGGGCTGCAATGGTCAGGGGTGCATGGCCCCTGAGAGATCGCTCCTGAGGATGAGCGTCGACGTGCTCGCGTCGTGCGCTCGGCACGTGGTGCAGATCGTGACGGGGCTGGCGACGGTCGCGCTGGTGGTGCGTCTGCTCGGTCCGGAGAGCCTCGGCGCCTGGGGCGTCCTTGGCACGACGGGCTTCCTCCTCGGGTTGTCGGACCTGGGCCTCAGCATCGCCGTCCAACGCACGGCGGCCAGACCGGACGATGCCGCCACGCGCCAGCTCATCCGCCTCACGCTGCTGGTGGTGACGCTCGTCTGTCCCTGTCTCTGCGTCTGTGCGTACGTGTTCTTCCTCCACCTCCCGTCCGCGTCCGAAGCGCTGCGGGCGGACGTGGCCCGCGCCGCGCTTCCGGTCCTCGCGGCGGGACTCGCGGGCTCGCTGGCGGCACCGTTGCGTGCGTTCCTGCTGATGCGGGGCGCCAACACCTCGCTCGCCTGGGCGCGCGCCATCGGAGCCGCGAGCCAGATTGCGTTGACGGCGGCGGTGCTCGGCACCACGCGCTCGTTGCTGGGGCCGGCGCTGGGGCTGTTCGCGGGAGCCACGCTGGAGCTCCTGCTCCTAGCGGCGGTGTCCAGGCGCATCGACCCGCACCTCTCGCTGCGTCCTGGATGGCCGGCGGATCCGTCCCAGGTGCGCAGCGCGTTCCGGCAGGGCGCCGCGGCCCTGGCCATGAACGTGGGCATCGCGGCGGCGGTCCGCGCGGACGTCCTCATCCTGACCCGCTCCGCGTCCCTGAGTTCGGTGGGCGCGTATCAGGTGGCCTCCCGCGCCGTGGAGCAGATCCTCGCCTTCGCGAAACAAGCGGGCGGATGGCTCATCCATCGCCTCGGAGATGCCCGGCACCGCGCCAGCGCGCTTCGCCTTGGCACGGCCCTTCTGGGCGGCCTGGCCTCCAGCGGTGTCATCGCGCTGGCCCTGGATGGCACCGCCCTGCTGGAGGCCTGGGTGGGCGCGCTCGCGCACGACTCCGTCACCATGCTCGCGGTCGTCCTCCTGGGCACCGCGGCGGTCATCGCGGCCGCCGAGGAGAGCGCGTCCTCGGCCCTGGCCGTGAGCGGTGAGACGCCGTGGCACCTGACCCACCCGGTGCTCATCGGCCACGCGCTGAACGTCGCCGTCTCCATGGCCGGGGTGAGGTACGCCGGTGCGTGGGCCGTCGCCGGGGGCACCGTCCTCGGAAACGGGGTCATCGCCGTGCTCGTCTGGCGCAAGGTCCGCGCGCTGGTCCAGTGGACCGTCAGGGACGTGCTCTGGGCACTGGCCCCGGTGGGAGCCGCGGGCCTCGTGTCGTTCGTCGTGGGCTGGGGGCTCGCGCCGTTCGCCTCGCGGGGTCCGCTGGGGAGCGCCTGCGTCTGCGCGCTCGTCACGCTGCTGGGGACCGGGATGGCGCTGCTCGTCTGGTGGCGGCGGGATGCACGCCTCGCGGCGGCGGCATCCACTCCGGTGGGCGGCGCGGTGCCGACGTACGCGCCCTGAGGCCTACCGCAGCTTCTGCCAGAGGATGCGGAGCAGGAAGAGCGGATTGCCCAGCAGGTAGCGGACGGCCATCCGGCGGGGCTCCTGGAGCAGGCGATACATCCACTCCAAGCCCAGCTCACGCCAGGCGATGGGCGCGCGTTGGATCCGGCCCGAGTAGAAGTCGAACAGCCCTCCCACCGTGAGGATGACGGCCTGCGCGGCCCCGGAGAGGTACTCGCGTGCCCACAGCTCCTGCCGGGGGCTGCCCATGCCCACCAGCACCAGGCAGGGGCCCAGCCGCGAGATGGACTCCGCCAGCGCGCGGGAGCCAGCGGCGGTGAGGAAGCCGTGCGAGACGATGGGGAGCTCCAGGCCCGGGTGGGCCCTTCGCAGGTTCTCCGCGCAGGCCTCCGCCACGCCGGGGGCCGCCCCCACCAGCACCACGGGCCAGCCTCGCACGGGCGCGTGCTTGCAGAGCAGCGGCAACAGGTCCGTGCCGTTGAGGTTGTGGCGCATGGCCACGCCGAGCAGCGCCGCGCCCACCCGGATGCCAATGCCATCCGGAAGCACCATGTCCGCTTCCGCCAGCGCCTGCGCGAGTGCCACGTCGCGTGCCGCCAGGTTCAAGGCGTGCGGGTGCACGATGGACACCAGCTTCGCGCGGCCACCTTGTCCTTGCGTGAAGAGCTGCTCCACCGCCTGTTCGAGCGTGAGGTTGTCCACGCGGGCGGAGACGATGAACGGGCGCACTTCGGGCTGGGCGCTCTCGGGCGGTGCCAACGCGCGAGCCACCGACGTGCGCAACATCACGCCGAAGTCCGTCGCGGGGGTGCGGCCCTGGAGATAGCGCGCCTCCTCGGCGGCGAGGTCTCCATAGGGCAGCCCGAGCAGCCAGCGCGCCTCCACCGGCGACAGGTAGCCGCGCGGCAGCACCTCGTTGAAGCGCGCGCCCACCAGCGGAGCGCGCCCGCGCAGGACGTCTCGCAGCGAGGCTCGGGGAAGGGGTGCCTTCATCGAACGCCTCCCACGGCGCGGCACAGGGCCAGCAGGTCGTCGCCCGTGCGGTCCCAGCTGCGCTGGCGGGCGTGCCCTGGACCTTCGCGCCGCACCCGCGCGGCCAGTGGCTCGTCCCGCACCACCCGCGTCAGCGCCGCCGCCATGTCCCGCTCGTCGAGCGGATCGCACAACACCCCCAGCTCGCCCACCACCTCCGGAAGCGCTCCCGCCCGGGCCGCCAGCACGGGCTTGCCCGCCGCGATGGCCTCCAGCGCTGGCAGGCCGAAGCCCTCGCACAGACCCACCGCGATGAGCGCCTCCGCGCCCGCGACCAGGCCCGGGATGAGGCCGTCCTCCAGGTAGCCCAGGATCCTCACGCGCTCCTGGAGCCCCAGCCGCTGGAGCTCCGCCCGGATGAGCTGCTCGGCGCCCCAATCCGCGCCGGCCAGCACCAGCTGATGGTCCTGACTCACCGGGGACGCGGCGAACGCCCGCAGCAGCCGCAGGTGGTTCTTCCCCGGGTGCTCCAGGCGCGACAGGTACAGCAGATACGGCGCCTTCAGGCCCAGCCGCTCACGGGCCCACGCGGCACCAGCGCCGTCTCCAAGCGCGAAGCGGTCCGCGTCCACGCCGTTGGGGATGACGTGGATCCGCTCGGGCGCGCAGGAGAGGAAGCTCACCATGTCCCCGCGCGTGGCCTGGCTGACGGCGGCCAGCGCCTCGAAGGACCTCAGCGCCTTGGGCAGAAGCCATCTCACGTAGGTGGTGCGCAGCCGGTCGTACTTGTCCGGCACGTTGAACTGGGCCAGGTCGTGCACCACGCCCACCGTGGGCAGGCCGGGCCGCAGCGCGACGCGGCGGTTGGCGGCGGGCAGCAGCAGCACGTCCGCCCCGGCCCCGCGCGCGTGCGCTCCGCAGCGGGCGAGGTACCACGATGCACCCAGCGCGGGCGTGTCGACGGCGGCCGGTGCCACGGCTCGCTCCGCGCCCACGAGCTCCGGGTCATACGCGGCGAAGTCCCGCGCCGTGCCGAGCGCCACCAGCCGGCCCCCGGTTCGCGCAAGCCCTCGTGTCAGCCGGGGCAGCATCGCGCGCACGTACGTGCCAATGCCCGAGCGCCCCCAGTCCGTTCCTCCCAACGCGACGGCCAGCCTCACGGAGCCGCCTCCCCGGGACGGCACGCCCGCACCACGCGCGCCGGCACGCCCACCGCGACGGACGCAGGGGGAATGGCGCCGCGCACCACGCTGGCCGCGCCCACCAGGCTCCCGTCGCCCACGGACGCGCCCGCCAGCACCGTCGTGCCGTTGGCCAGCACCACGCCCCGGCCAATGCGCGTGCCCGCGCCCCGCTGGATGGTGACGCCGTGGAGCAGGGTGCACTCCGGGCCAATCTCCACCCCATCGCCAATGACGATGTTGAAGGGGTGCGGCAGCCTCAAGCCGGGGCCGATATCATCCGTCCACACATCGATGTGGAAGCCCACGCGCAACAGCGTGGACAGGCCCAGTGACGTGCCCAGTCCGCGCCGGAGCACCGCTCCCCACCGCAGCAGGCCCACCGCCCATAGGGACGGATCCGCCAGGGCCGCGGCTCTGGGAAAGCGCGCCCCCCGGTCCCTGACCGCATCCACCACCCGGGCCCTGTCCGAACGCAGGGCGCGCAACGGCTCCATGCAGGCATGGATTGACTTCGCTGACGCACGCATGGGCGGCTGCCGCTTGCAAGGCAGGAACCATGGCGTCGCACGCGCTGCCGGTGCGTGTCAGGTCGCCGCGGGCCTGTCTGCGTCCCGAACCGGGATGTCTCATCTGGGGACGCCGGGATGTCTCAAACGTAGACAACGCCGGGATTTGTCAAACAGGCCAGAGGACAAGTCGTTGGCCGAGCGCATCCGGATCAACCAGAGGGGATGTCTCGACATGCGGGAATGGTCTGTGCAAACGGATGCGTTTGCTGTCCCGCGTACTCCGATGTGCGAGTGCCCGGCCTCGCGCATCACCGGGACCGGAGGCGTGCTCCCGTCAAGCGCATCCCCCTGTCAGGAGACCCGAAATCGTGAATGTCCTGGACGTGAACCGGCAGTCCCCCGTGGTGATTGTCGACAGGGATGACGTCGCCAGACGGCGCCTGGGCGCCTGGCTGGAGGTGGCGGGCTACGCGGTGCGCGAGTACGCCACCGCGCGCGAGGCGTTGGAGGCGGACAGCGCCGAGTGGCTCGCGGTCTGCCTGGAGCTGGTGTTGGACGACATGGCGGGCCTGGACGTGCTGCGGCATCTGCGCGCGCGGGACACGACGCTGCCCGTCATCGTCCTCACCCGGAACCTGCAGCTCGACACCGCGGTGGATGCCACCCGGATGGGGGCCTTCGCCTTCCTGGACAAGTCCTCCGAACCGGCCCGGCTCGAACGGACGCTCCAGAGCGCCGCGAAGACCCGCCGCATGACGTGGCGGGAGCCGCGGGGCGCGCGAGAGGGCGGCGCGGAGCGGCTCATCGGCGCCATCGTGGGACGCAGCGCCCCGATGCGGACCTTGGCGCGCCAGTTGGACCGCATCCTCCAATCCGACGTGCCGGTGTGCATCTTCGGAGAGACGGGGACGGGCAAGGAGCTGGTGGCGCGCGCCATCCACGAACAGGGCGCGCGGGCCAAGGGGCCCTTCGTGGCGGTGAACTGCGCGGCCTTCTCCGAGGCGCTGCTGGAGTCGGAGCTCTTTGGCCACGAGCGCGGCGCCTTCACCGGAGCGTCGGCTCAGCACCGCGGCTGCTTCGAGCAGGCCCAGGGCGGAACGCTCTTCCTGGACGAGGTGGGAGAGATGAGCCCCGCCACCCAGGTGCGCCTCTTGCGCATCCTCCAGGAGCGCACGCTGCGCCGGGTGGGCAGCACCACGGAGGTCCGCGTGGACGTGCGCATCATCGCCGCCACGCACCGGGACCTGGTGGCGGAGGTGAAGGCGGGGCGCTTCCGGGAGGACCTCTACTACCGGCTGGCGGTGTACCCGGTGAAGGTGCCCGCACTGCGCGAGCGGCCCACGGACATCCTCTCCCTCAGCGACCACTTCCTGGAGAAGTACGGAGGCGCATCGCTCGTCCTGGCCGACGAGGCCCGCGAAGCGCTCGTGCGCCACCGCTGGCCCGGCAACGTGCGCGAGCTCCAGAACGTCATCCAGCGCGCCATCCTCTCCTGCGATGGCGAGCGCATCGAACTGGCGGACCTCCCGCCGGAGCTGCGCGTCCTGGTGCTGCCGCCCGTCCCCGTGGCACCTCCACCGCTTCATCGGATGACCGAGGACGTGGCCCCGTCACCCGACGTGGTGGTGCCGCTGCGCGAACTGGAGCGCCGGGAGATCCTCAAGGCCCTCACGGTGACGAACGGAAGCATCACCCTCGCGGCCCGGTTGCTCGGGCTGGGCCGGGCCACGCTCTACCGCCGCGTGGCCGAACTGCGCATCCAGCGGGAGCCAGACCCGGGGTGACACGCTTCCCAGTGCGCGTGCCGCCGTCATCGGGAGAGCCCCAGCAGACGCAACGCCGCTCGTGACAGGAGCCGGCGCCGCGCAAGCAACAGAGGATCTCCCAGCGGGAGCAGGGGACCGGTGCCCTCCAGCGAGGCCAATCCGTCGGGCGTGGCGATGGCATCGCGCACCTCCAGGCCCTCGCCCACCACGGTCTCCTCTTCCACCACGGCGTTCACCAGACGGGTGCCGCGCTCGATGATGGCGCGCGCTCCAATGAGGGCCCCCGGGCCGATCCGCGCACCGGCGCACACGAGCGCCTGGGGACCGATGAGCACGGGAGGGTTCACCTCGGCGCCGCGCTGGAGGAGGGCGCCGCGCGCCACCCAGACCCCCGGTGCCCGTTCGGCCGCGTGGATCAGGAGCCGTGACGTTCCTTCCGCCCGCGGCAGCCGCCCCAGCAGCGCCTTGCAGGCCAGCCGCAGGACCGCGCCCGGAGTCTCCAGGCGCGCGCCCCACCCGGGCAGCTCCTCCTCCGTGACGGGACCGGTGGCCGCGGTGATCAGGTGCACCTCGGCTGGCGCGAAGGGCTCAACGGCCGGTGGTGGCGCCAGCCGGCCCACGCGCACGCCTCGCTCTGGCGCCCGGCGGTAGAAGGCCGCGAGGTCCGCGTTGCCCAGGACGGTGTCCGGCACCACGAGGAAGGGCGCGTGGGCGGGAAAGCCCGCCGAGTCCGCGATGACGCCCGGCGGGAACAGCGAGGCCGTGGGGACGAAGATGACGTTGCGGGCCAGCGCCTCCTGCTGCGAGACGAGGCTTCGCAGTTCTGCTCCATGGGCGTCCGCGCCGATGTCGATGGCCACCTTCTCGAAGCCCGACGCGCGCAGCCACTGCAACTGGCGGGTGACGAGCGGGGGCCCGGCCACGGACAGGAACCCGGCGCCAGGAGCCGCGGCGCTGCGATGGATGACGGCGAACATGGTGTCGTCGGTTCCGTTCCTGGGGGGCCCGCCGGACGGAGGGCTGCCCTGTGATGACGCGCGCGAAGGCGTCTTCCTCTCAGCGCGGCTCCTTTCGCGGGACGGGCCCTTCCATGCCCCTCGACGCTCTCGCTCCGGACCAGAAGCCCATGACGTCGCCCACGCGATCCGGATGGGTAGCAAGGTCGGTGCCGAGCCCCACCACCACGAAGCCGACGCACGCCTCGCTCCCGAGCAGCCGCCGCAGCGCCCACACCTCGAACACGGAGTGCGCGCCGGAGCTGGCGACGACAAGCACGCGGGCACCCTTGCGGACCGCGAGTCGCAGCGCTTGCGGACGCCGCGCCTCCTCCCACGAAACGAGCGTCGCGCCTCGCCCCGGGACGTCATCCCGGGCTGGGACGTCCATTGCCCCAAGCCGGGACAGCAGCTCCCGGGTCCGCTCCTGTTGCGATTCCCCGAGCGGCAACACCCGCGTAACGCCGCTCGCCTCGTCCAGCGCGGCCCGGAGCTCCACGACGAGCTCCTCCAGGCCTTCAGCGGAGGCGGGCCAGGGAGTGGCGGCCACCACCGGGCCGCGTCCCCAGAACGAGAACTCGGCCGGCGTCCACAGCTTGAGGCCGCGCAGCGAGGAAGCGGTGAGGGCCACCACGGCCAGCAGCGCGAAGGTGGGAGGCAGCAGCAGGGCCACCGCGCGGCGATAGGACTTCGAGGGACGCGTCGGCGGGGTGGCGGAGGTGAGCACGCGCAGCTCCATCGCGGGCTGGCGCACCTCGCCCTCCACCACCTTCTGACGCTGCTGGAGCTCGGTGAGGCGCGTCTCGGTGATGTGGATCCGCGCGAGCAGCGCGCTGGCCTGGCCCTCCAGGGCGGAGAGCCGTGCGATGCGCTCCTTCGCGGCCTCCTCCGCTTCGGCGTAGGCGCGCCACTTCTTCTGGGCCAGCTCTCGCTGTGAGCCAGCGTCCAGCAGGCTGTTCTGGAGGAAGGTCCAGGAGGGGTTGGTCCCCACGACGCGGTCGGAGACGGTGCCACCCGCGGGCCGGGACTCCAGGGCCCGCACGGCGGCGGTGAGCTGCACCACCTCGGGATGTTCCATGGAGAGATTGGCTCCGCGGGCGGCGAGCTCCGCGCGCAGCTCGGCCAGCTTGCGCAGCTCGAAGTAGCTCTCGGTCTCCGACAGCACCATCCGGCTGGGCTGCTCACGGGCCGCCTGCTTCAGCAACAGCGCCCTGGCGTCCGAGGACTCCGCTTCGATGCGGAAGCGGTTCTTCTCGGTGCGCAGCCGCGCCGCCTCCTCGATGGAGGACTGCCGGTCGAGCGTGAGCTCCGCGATGCCGTTCTCCTGGCGGAAGCCGTCGTAGTGCGCCCGGGCCTCCTCCAGCTGCGCCTGGACCTTGAGCACCTCCTCGCCCAGCGCCTTCAGCTGCGCCTCGGCCCGAGTCCGCTCCGAGTCCCGCTGATGGTCCAGGAACACCTGGGTCATGGCGTCGGAGAGCCGGACGGCCTCCTCGGGGCTCGCCGCGGTCGCGGAGAGGGTGAGGATGTTGGAGCCGCGGGCCACGGCGATGTCCACCCGCCGGGCCAGAGCCTCCAGTGTCACCGGCAGGCCCGTGCGCTTGCGCAGCGCCTCCATGTTGTTGGGGAGCTTGAGCGTATCCATCAGCGTCTGGATCTCCCGCTCGGGGTTCGCGGCCGCGCGCGCTCCTGTGGGCTCCCAGACGAGGATGGTGCGGGCGGTGAACTCGCGGGGCATCACGGTCTTGGCCAGCAGCACGCCCAGGACGATGCCCGCGACGAAGCACCCGGCGATGATCCGCCAGCGGCGCCGCAGCACCCGCGCGATGCGCAGGGGATCAACGGGATACCCGGAGCGCACCGACTCCTGTCGCACGGGCGCCGTCTGCGTTTCGGGCTCCGGGCCCTCTTCCAGCGAGAACATCCGGTGCGGACCGGCTGCACGGTGGATGCCAGCGTTCAGCCAGCCTGGATGGGCGCGGGTGGCGGAGCTCTTGCAATGTCAGACACCGTCGCGGACGGCGGGAGCGCTCGGAGCCGTCTCACATTGAGACAGAACCATGTCCCGGGAAGAGATGACACCAAGAGGAGACAGCGCCGGGGCACGGCCCTTCCGGCCGCGTCGTGTGCTCGTGGTCTTCGTCGATGCGCTGGGTCCGTCCCAGCTGGAGACCTTCGAAGGGCTGCGTGGGTTGCCGCACCGGGGCCGCCTGCGCGGCATCCTGGGCTATTCATGTGGCGCGCTGCCGACGATCCTCACCGGCGTGCCACCGGAGCGACACGGGCGGATGTGCCTCTTCGCGCACGCGGAGCGTGAGGACGAAGGCGTGCTGTCACCGCTGAAGTGGCTGGGGCTGCTGCCGCGCCAGGTGCATGAGCGGGGCATGCTGAGGCGTGCCGCGGCGCGGGCGCTGAAGAGGACGGAGGGGCTGACCGGGTACGTGGACCTGTACCGAGTCCCTCCGGAGCTGTTCCGCTGGCTCGACCTGCCGGAGCGAGAGGACCTGTTCAACGCCGAGCGCATCGGCGGGGTGGAGACGTTCCTCACGAAGGCGAGGCGCGCGGGCCTGCGGGTGTTCGCGGCGCCCTGGCAGCTGCCGGAGGAGGAGCGCTGGGCGCATACCTGCGCGGTGTTACGGGCGAGCAAGCCAGACCTGGCGTTCGCGTACGCCACCGCCCTGGACGGCGCCCTGCACCGTACCGGCAACGGCAGCCGGGACGCGCTCGCGACGGCCCGACGGCTCACCGAGCGGATCGAACAGACGGTGGATGCGATGCGCGCGGGCGGAGGTGATGTGACGACGGTGATGGTGGGGGACCACGGGATGGCGGACATCCACGACGTGGTGGATCCACGGCGGATGCTCAAGGAGCTGCGAGGCACGCGGCTGTTCGTGGACAGCACGATGCTGCGGGTCTGGGGGGATGAGCGGACGCGCGAGAAGGCCCGCGAGCGGATGGTGGCGCACGGGCTCCCGGGGAGATGGCTGGACACGGAGGCGCTGGTGGAGCGACAGGCGCCGGTGCGGGGTGCTCCTTACGGACAAGCCCTCTTCGTGCTGCGGGAAGGAGCCCTGTTCGCCCCCAGCTTCGTGGGGGGCAACGTGCGAGGCATGCACGGCTACGACGTGGACAGCCCCTCGGCGTATGCCGCCATCGCCTCGGATGCGCCGCTGCCCAGGGACCGAGGCGCGTTGATGGACGTGGCCGGATGGGTGTGCGCGATGCTGGGGCTGGAAGGGGAGACGAACCCGGACGGGAGACCGCCATGGGCCGCGGCTTGAGGGTCGCATGGCTCAACGACGCCGCCACCCCCGTGGGCGGCGCCGAGCGCTACGTGCGGGAGACCGCGCGGGAGCTGGGCGGGCGGGGCGTGACGTCGCTGCTCTTCTACGACGTGAACGTCTCGCCGGATCCGCACCCGGTGATGCGGGAGCCGTTCGAGGGCATCTTCCCCATCGTCGACCTGGCGCGGCAGCTGAGGGAGCTGGCACCGGACGTCGTCTACGTGCACCAGCTCGCGAGCCTGAAGGCGCAGCGCGCACTGTTGGATTCGCCAGCGCCGGTGGTCCGCTTCTTCCACGACCACCGGCTGTTCTGCCTGCGCGAGCACAAGTACACGACGCTGGGAAAGGAGCCCTGCACGAAGCCGGTGGGCGCGGCCTGCTACCCATGTCTCGGCTTCGTGGGCCGTTCAGAGGACTGGCCCGGGCTGAAGTGGGCCTCGCTGGGGAGGTTGCGGGAGGAGCAGGCGCTGGCCCGGCGTCATCACGCCTTCGTGGTGGGCTCGCGGTACATGGCGGACCACGTGGCGGCGCATGGCTTCCCGCGCGAGCGGACGCACGTCATCCCGCTGTACGCGCAAGCCCCGTCCGTGTCGCGGGTGCCGGTGGAGCGAGAGGAGGACCTGCTCCTGTTCGTAGGGCAGCTGACGACAGGCAAGGGCCTGGATGTGCTGTTCCACGCGCTGACACGCACCACGCAGCCGTGCCGCCTGGCGGTGGTGGGAAGGGGCCGGCAGGAGGAGGAGCTGCGCGCGAAGGTGGACGTGCTGGGGTTGTCGAAGCGGGTGGCCTTCCTGGGCCCGATGGCGCCCGAAGCGCTCTCCGGGCAGTACCGGCGGGCCGCGTGTGTCGTCTTCCCCAGCCGCGCGCCGGAGACGTCCGGCCTGGTGGGCATCGAGGCGCTGGCGCACGGGACGCCAGTCATCGCCAGCCAGGTGGGCGGAGTGGGGGAGTGGCTGACGGAAGGCGAGACGGGGCTGGGCGTGCCGCCAAATGATCCGGAGGCGCTCGCGGAGGCCATCGACAGGCTGATGGCGGCGCCGGGCCTGAGGAGGACGATGGAGGCGCACGCGCGAAGGACCTACGAGGAGCGCTTCGTCCCCGAGCAGCACGTGACGAGGCTTCTGGCTCTGCTGGAGTCGGTGGCGGGCGCGGGAGGGAGAGCAGCGTGAGGGACGGACGCTTCACGTTGAAGGGCTCGCAAGAGGTGGAGGCACGGATCTCCCAGGTGGTGGCCGAAGCGGCGGCCGTCATCCACGCGCACGTGCACCCGGACGAGCTGCGGACGCTGGCCCTCATTGGCGGCTACGGGCGCGGTGAGGGAGGAGTGGAGAAGAGGGACGGCGTCGAACGGCCGCACAACAACCTCGACTTCCTCCTGGTGCTGGAGCGAGCCCCGCGAGAGGGGCTGAAGGCGCGGCTGGACCTGGCGCTGGAGCCGCTGCGCGAGCGGCACGGGCTGGGGTTGGACCTGGGCGTGACGACGGTGCGGGCGCTGCGGAGGTCCCCGTGTCAGGTCATCTGGTACGACATGCGGTTCGGCCACAAGACGGTGGCGGGGGATGCGTCGTTCCTTCCGGGGCTCGAGCACTTCACGCGAGAAGCCATCCCACCCGACGACGTGCGGAACCTGGCGGTGAACCGGGGCACGCTGCTGATCATCAACCAGGTGCTGCGGGACCAGGGCGCACTGGACGAGGACGCGCGCCGCACCATCCTCCGGCACACGGCGAAGGCCATCATCGGCTACGGCGACGCGCTGCTGTACTTCCTGGGGGCATACGACTGGAGCTACGCGGAGAAGCGGCGGCGGATGGCGCTGCGGCACGACGTGCCGGCTGGGTTCCGGAAGCTGTACGACGAGGCGAGCGCCTTCCGCCTGGAGCCGGACTACGCGCGCTTCGCCCCAAGCGAGCTGGGGCCCTGGATGGACGAGGGGAGGGCGAGGCTCGCGGAGGTGCACCTCACGTGTGAGGCCGCGAGGCTGTCGGTGCCCGGGCTGAAGTGGCCCGGATACGCGGAGCGGGCGTTGATGCACTCCCTCAAGGAGGGCGGCCTCCAACCGAAAGTCTGGCTGCGTCGGGTGCGCAACGGCGTAAGGTTCCGGCCAAAGGCTTCACCCGAGCTGGGGCTCCGAGCGCGATTGGGGCTGAGGCTCGGAGGGCCGCGAGGGGTGCTGGCGGCGGCGTTCCCATTCGTGGCGTTCGAGGTGGGCGAGCCCCGGGACGCCGAGTTCGCGCGGCAACTGCTGGGAGCGGCAAGCCGAGAGCCAGCGGACTTGCGGCGCGCATATCTGAGGTACTGGGGCGAGTCGGGAGACCCCAACTTCGCGCACGTGGCGAGGAAGCTCGGCCTGCGCCTGGGGGACCAATCATGAGTCGCAAGGTCACCGTCATCATGCGCTCGAAGGACTCGGCCTGGGTCATAGGCCAGGCGCTCTCCGGCCTGTTCTCGCAGGCGCGCAAGGACTTCGAGTTGCTCGTGGTGGACTCGGGCTCCAGGGACGCGACGTTGGACATCGTCTCGCGCTTCCCCTGCCAACTGATCCGCATCGACGCTGGGGCGTACTTCCCAGGCGTGGTGCTCAACCGGGCCATCCGCGAAGCGCAAGGCGACATCATCGTCTTCCAGAACTCCGACGTGGTGCCGCTGACGCCGCAGGCGCTGGACCGGTTGCTGGAGCCCATCGAGCGCGCGGAGGCGGACGCGACCTTCGCGCGACAGCTGCCCAGGCCCGAAGCGCACACGTGGGTGCGAAGGGATTACGAGGTCGCGTTCCCGGAGCAGGGAACTCCGCCGCCATGGATGACGTACTCGCTGCCATTCGCGGCGATGACGCGGGATGCATGGCTCAAGCACCCCTTCTACGAGGACGCGTGGGGTTCCGAGGACACGGAGTGGGGACACCGGGCGCGCGGCGACGGGCTCCGGGTGCGCTACGTGCCGGACGCGTGGGTGATGCACTCGCACAACTACACGCTGAAACAGTTGTACGGGCGCCGCTTCATCGAAGGAGAGGCGGATGCCTTCATCCGGGAGGAGCCCGCGTCGCTGACGGGACTGGCCCGGAAGCTGGGCGCGTCATGGGCAAGGGATGCGGTCGCGCACCTCCGGGCGCGCGACGCCGCGGGCCTGGCGCTCTCCGTTCCCCGGCGGCTCGTGTACCACTGGGCTTATTGGAAGGGACACCAGTGGGGAGAGCAGCGCCTGCGGAGCGGGAACGCGGACGCGAGCGTCGGTCAGCGGGTGGTGCTGCGGAGGCAGTGAGCTTGAGCCGCATCGAGTAGCAGTTCCTCGATGCCGCGAATGTAGGCGTCGAGTGAGGCGTGTTCCCTCACGATGTCGAGCGCCCGCTGGACGAGCACCTCCTGCGCCGCCGCGTCCCGGTGGAGGGCCGCCAGCGCCTCGGCGAAGGCTTCACCCGTGCATGCCTTCACCAGCAGCGAAGCGTCGTGCCGATCAAGGAAGTCACGGGCACCGCCGCTGGGGGACGCCGCCACCGGCAGGCCACAGGCCATGGCCTCCAGATACGTGAGGCCCTGGCCCTCGTGCTCCAGCTTCGACGCGAACAGGAGCGCATCCGCATCCTGATACAGCGGAAGCAACTGCTCGCGGGGAAGTTGCCCGGCCCATGCCACGCGTCCGTCTACCCGCAGCACCCGCGCCCGTTGCCGCAAGGACGCGAGATACGCCGGATCGTCCGCCGCGCCCGCGAGCGTGAGGGTGGCCTTGACGCCGCGCTTCTCCAAGGCCGCCAGGGTGTCGATGGCCGCATCGGGGGCCTTGCTCGGATGGAGCCGGCCGACGAAGAGCAGCCGAGGCTCCGGGCGCATGGGCCGGAAGGGACGAGGGGTGAAGCGCGACAGGTCCACGCCCTGCGGCAGCACGACACCGAAGTCCAGCGGCACACCCGCCGTGAGGCACGTGCGCCGGACCGCGTCCGAAAGCCACGCGACCCCGGCGGGCTGGATGCCGGTCCAGGTTCGTGAAGGCACCAGCAGCGAATCGAGCACGCTGCCCAGCCGAGCCCAGGGCCGCGCGTCGCGACCCACGCTGAACGCCACCGGCCAGTCGTCGTTCACCGTGACGATCGCGGGGACGCCTGCCTCGTGGAGCACCCGCAGCGGCGCGAGCCCCAGTCTCCGTAGGCTCATGACCAGCACCGCATCCGGCCTGCCATGGTCCTTCAAGTAGCGGCGCACCGCCGCCGTGTTCCGCACACCAGCCGCGAAGTGACGGAGGCGATCCCGTCCCGCGGGCCGGCCGAAGCGGCGAGCCAGGCACAGGGACCGCAGCACGCGCCCATTCTCGGAGCCATCGCCGCTGGTGAGGACGTCGACCTCGTGGCCACGCCGCTCCAACCCCTCCACCACATCTCGTGCGAGCAGTTCGTAGCCGCCGAGGACGTCGGGCGGGTACAGGTTGGTAAGGACGGTGACTCTCACGGGCAGGCCCTTCAGCTTGCAGGGGACATGCCTCCCCGCGAGCTGACTCCTTGCCCATGCACCGCCCGGATGTCTCGGATTGAGACGTCTCGGAATGGGAATGGGGAAGGAGGGGCGCCGCGGGTGGGGCGCGGAGTGTCTGGTCCATGAATTGCGTCTTGCCCGTGCATATGACGGCTGTGGAGCGCCCCGGGCGGCGCGTGGTGCATGTCCTTCGCAAGTACGACCCGCGTGAGTGGGGCGGGACGGAGACGCACGTCGTGGAGGTAACGCGGCGGCTGGCGGCGTTGGGCTGGGGGCCAGAGGTGCACGCACCGGCGGGGCCCTCGGAGCCGGATCGAGCGCTGGGCCCCGAGGTGCCGCTGCTGCGCTATCAGGCCTTCTGTCCGTTCCTGGGCCCGGCCGAGAAGCGAAGGGCGCTCGTCGCCAATGCCGGCAACCTGGCCACCTTCGATGAGCCGCTCCGGCTCGCGAAGGACGCGGGCCTCGCCCTGGCGCACCTGCACACGGCGGGGCGCATCGGCGGAGCCGTGCGGACGGCCATGCGTCTCACGAGGCGCCCCTATGTCATCTCCGTGCATGGGCCACTGCTGGCGCGGAAGTCCTGGCTGGAGCAGGACACCGCGCGGCGGCTGTCGGGGCTCATGGACATGGGCCGGCCCATCGGGTGGCTCTTCGGTGCCCGGCGCGTCATCCACGACGCCGCGCGAGTCATCACCTTCAACGAGGAGGAGCGTCGCGCCCTGTCCGAGGTGGTCGGGGACCGGGCCGTGAGGTTGGATCAGGGGGTCGACCTGAAGCGGATGGCCACGGGAAGCGCGCAGCGGGCGAGAGAGCGTTGGCCCCGGTTCGCCCGCGCACGCGTGGTCACCCTGGTGGGGCGCATCTCTCCGCAGAAGAACCAGGTGCTAGCGGTGAGGGCCTTCGCCGTGGGGGCGCCCGAGGATCATCACCTGGTCCTCGCGGGCGCGACGGTGGACGCGGCCTATGGTGAACAGCTGAAGCGAGAGATCCAGGCACTGGGGCTCGGCGAGCGCGTCCATGTCCTCGGCAACCTGGACGCGGCCCGCGAGGTTCCGGATCTGCTGGCGCTCTCCAGGCTCGTGCTGGTGCCCTCGGCGCACGAGGCCTTCGGACTGGCGGTGTTGGAGGCGTGGGCGGCGGGGAGGCCGGCATTGCTGGCGGTGCACTCGGGCCTGGCGGATCTCGCCGGAGCCATTGGTCCGGAAGGGCTGAGCGTGCCGACCCTGGAGGTAGAGGACTGGGCCCAGGCGCTGCGGCAGGCACTCGCCAACCCCGTGCGGCTGGACGTGGCGGCGCGAGCGGGTGCCGCGCAGGTGCGTCAGCGCTTCAGCTGGGACGTGGTGGCAAGCAAGGTCGCGGAGCTCTACCAGGCGGTCCTCGAGGAAGGAGCGCGGCGATGATGGACGGAAGCCCGGTGAGGAGGGGACTTCGTCGCTTGCAGCGGCTGGCGCTGGGACGGCGAGCCCGCACGTTCAACGAGGACGAGCTCCGGTGTCCCGCGATGGTGTTCGCGCCGCACCCGGATGACGAGACGCTGGGGTGTGGGGGCGCCATCCTGCAGAAGCGGCGCGCGGGAGCGGCGGTGCGGATCGTCCTCCTGACGGACGGCGCCAGCTCACACGCGCACCTGATCTCACGCGACGAACTGAAGGCGCAGAGGGCGCAAGAGGCGCTGGGCGCGGCGAAGGTTCTGGGCGTGGAGGAGGCGGAGGTCTTCCTGCTGGGCTTTCCCGACGGCGCGCTGGACGCGAACCGGGAGGCGGCCGTGGCCAGGGTGGAGGACCTGCTGCGGAGGCACCGGCCGGAGCAGCTCTTCGTCCCGTACGCTCGGGGCGAACACGCGGACCACGTGAGCACGAACCACCTCGTGCATGAGGCAGTGGCAAGGGTAGGGCGGCCCGTCACGGTGTTCGAGTACGCGGTATGGGCCTGGAGGCACTGGCCCATGGTGGGCTTCGGAAGGACACGAAGGCAGCAGCGGTCGGTGCTGGCGGGGACGGTGTCGACGAGGCTGGGACTGCGGATGCTCAAGGACTTCCGGACGAAGGTGTCCCTCCGGGGCGTGGTGGAGCAGAAGCGCGCCGCGCTGGCGCTGCACGCCTCGCAGATGGAGCGCCGAGACGCGGAGCCGCGCTGGCACACGCTGCACGACGTGGACGGAGGCGAGTTCCTCCCGTGCTTCTTCGAGGAAGACGAGCTCTACCGGCGCATCGACATCGCGGCGCGCTGATGGAGACGAAGTTCCTCCTCTTCCTGGGCCTGTGCGCGGTCGTCATTCCCGCCGGGATACACGCCGTCGGGAGGTCCGAACGCCTGAAGCACCTCTGCGTCATCCTGCTCGTCTGGGGCACCACCCACGCCTCGGCGGTGTCCCTCAACTTCTTCAGCCGAGCGTGGTACCGCGGCACCACGCGCGGCTTCGAGTTCAGCTGGCTCGACTTCCTGTGGATCTTCCTGTGGGTGGACGAGCTGCGGCGGCGCAAGCCAGGCCAGCGGCGCGAGTGGCCCCACGGGCTGGCCATCATGGGAGTGTTCCTCGCATACAACGCGGTGAACGTCCTCCTCTCCGAGCCCCGGTTGTTCGGCCTGTTCGAGCTGTCGAAGATGTTCCGCGCCGTCATGGTGTACGTGACGATCGCGGCCTGCGTGAAGAACGAGCGGGACCTCCGGCGCCTCGTCGCGGCGCTGGCCATCACGGTCATCTACGAGTGCTTCTGGGTGATCCACTCCCGGGTCGTGTTGGGGCACAGCCGGGCGGACGGGACGCTGTTCCACCCGAACACCGTGTCGATGTTCAACCTCATCGCGGTCCCGGTGCTGCTAGCGGTCGCGCTCTCGGATGTAGGGCCACGCCTCAAACGTCTGTGCGGCGTGGCCACCTTCCTGGGCTCCATCTCGGTGCTGTGCACCGTGTCGCGAGCGGGACTGGTTTCGCTGGGGCTGCTCCTGGTGGCGGTGGCCCTGACGTGTGGGGCGTTGAAGCCAACGCCGAAGACAGCAGGGGTGGCGCTCCTGCTGTTGCTCGCGGCCATTCCCCTGGGCCTCAAGCTGGCACCGGCCTTCCAGGCCCGCTTCGATACCGAAGGAGGACTCTCCAGCGAGTTCGGGGGCAAGGAGCACGAAGGGCGCGGCGCCTACGTCCACCTCGCCCGGTTGATGCAGGAGGACCATGTCTTCGGAGTCGGGCTGAACAACTGGTCCTACGCGGTGTCCAACCAGTACGGCCGGATGATCGGCTTCGGTTACATCCCCTACACCGGCACGGAGGAAGCACCGCCCAAGGGCCCCATCCCGGCGGGCTCGAACGTGGACGCGGCCCAGGCCCCCCCGGGACACAGCCTGTATCTCATCACGCTGGGAGAGACAGGCTGGCCCGGGGTCGTCCTCTTCGCGGCGGTCTGGCTGAGCTGGTTCAAGATGGGAGCCAGCTTCTTCCTCAAGCGTTCGCCCGCGCTGCGCTCACGCTTCGGAATCGGAGTCTTCTTCGGCCTGCTGGGAGCCTTCGCCCAGAGCTTCTCCGAGTGGGAGTACCGGCAGACGCCATTGCTCTTCCTGCTGCACATCCTCTTGGGAACACTGGCGGCCGTGTACCCGGCCCGTCCGTCGGTGACGGCGCTCCCAACGAAGACTCTCTCCCGGATGGCGAGGGTGTCACTCAAACGCGAGTGAAGCGCCCCGTCCGGGTGACGGCTCCGTGTTGGAGCACGGAGCCGTCAGCGCGGGATGCAGCCAGGAGTAGGGCGGCTCCTACAGGCAGATCCACCTGTAGATTCCGGAGCCTGTGGAGATGGTGCAAGTAGCGCCCAACGGTGAGCAGGCCGTATCTGGGTAGAAGTTGGTGCAGTTGTAGTTCTGGCAGGACGGGGCCCCAAAGGTGCACGTCCCTGTGTTGGTCCATTTCCCGCCGGAGGCGACGCACGTTCCATTGCTGCACGTCTGTCCGCTGCCACAGGTCTGGACGTTGGTGGTGGAGGTGCCAGTACAGCCGCTGCCGCTGCAGAGGCCGGTGGTGGTCTTCTGGACGGTGTTGCCGTTGCAGGAGTAGCTGTCCACCGGGGAGCACGTCTGGACGTTGGTGGTGGTGCTGCCACCGCAACTGCCACCACTGCAGGAGCCGCTGGTGGTCCTCTGGACGGTGTTTCCGCTGCAGGAGTAGCTGTCCACCGGGGAGCATGTCGTGACGGGCTGCGGGCTGGACGCGCAGGAGCCTCCGCTGCAGCCGCCATTGACGACCTGGTAGACGGTGTTACCGACGCAGTAGGGGCTGCCGGTGCTGGTCGGGCACGTCTGGACGAACTGCTGGCTGGACGCGCAGGAGCCTCCGCTGCAGCCGCCATTGACGGTCTGGTAGACGCTGTTGCCGCTGCAGAAGGGGCTGCCCGTGCCGGTCGGGCAATTCATGATATCCGTGATGGTGACGCCACAGGAGCCACCGCTGCAACCGGTGCCCGTGGTCCTCCGGACGGTGTTGCCGCTGCAAGAGTCGCTGCTCGAAGTAGAGCAGGTCTGGACGGCGGTGTCGGTGGAGCCACAGGAGCCGCCGCTGCAGCCGGTGCCGGTGACCTTCCGGACGGTGTTGCCGCTGCAGTAGTTGCTGCTCGAGGTGGAGCACGACTCGATGAGTTGCGGGGTGGACGTGCAGGCGCCGTTGGAGCAGCCGCCGTAGACGGTCTGGTAGGCACCGTTGCCGCTGCAGTAGGGACCGCTGGTGCCGGTCTGGCACGTCTGCACGAGGGTGTCCGTGGAGCCGCAGGAGCCGCCGCTACAGGTGCCCGTGCCACTGGTGCGCCGCAAGTCATTGCCGCTGCAGTAGTTGGTGCTCGCGGTGGAGCACGTCTGGACGAGGGTGTCCGTGGAGCCACAGGAGCCGCCGCTGCAAGTGCCGGTGCCGGTGGTCTTCCGGACGGTGTTGCCACTGCAGTAGTTGCTGCTGGAGGTGGAGCACGTTTCGACGAGTTGCTGGCTGGACGAGCAGGAGCCTCCGCTGCAGCCGGCATTGAGGGTCCGGTAGACGCTGCTGCCGCTGCAGAAGGGGCTGCTGGTGCCCGTCGGGCACGTCTGGACGAGCGTGTCGGTGGAGCCACAGGAGCCGTCGCTGCAGCCGGTGCCGGTGGTCTTCCGCACGTCATTGCCGTTGCAGTAGTTGCTGCTCGAGGTGGAGCACGTCTGGACGAGGGTGTCGGTGGAGCCGCAGTTGCCGCCGCTGCAACCGGTGCCGGTCAGCTTCCGGACGGTGTTGCCGCTGCAGTAGTTGCTGCTGGAGGTGGAGCACGACTCGATGAGCTGCTGGGTGGACGTGCAGGCGCCGTTGGAGCAGCCGCCGTAGACGGTCTCGTAGGCACCATTTCCGCTGCAGAAGGGGCCGCTGGTGCCGGTCTGGCACGACTGCACGAGGACGTCAGTGGACTGGCAGGATCCACCGCTGCAGGTGCCCGTGCCGGTGGTCTTCCGGACGTCATTTCCGCTGCAGTAATTGGTGCTCGCGGTGCTGCAACTCAGCGCCGTGCCGCCGCAGCCGCCAGCACCGTTGCAGACGTCTCCCGTGGTGCATGTGTTGCTGTCATCGCAGCTGGCGCCCGAGGCCTTCGGCACGTAGGAACAGGTGCCGTTGGAGCAAGTGCCGGCGGACTGGTAGCACTGATTGGGCGGGCTGTTGCAGCTCAGCGCCGAGCCGCCACAGGTGCCAGCACCGTTGCAGACGTCGCCCGTCGTGCAAGCGTTGCCATCATCGCAGAGGGTGCCCGCGGCCTTCGGCGGGTAGGTGCACGCTCCGTTGGAGTACGTGCCCGGGGAGCCATGGCAGGCGTCCGGCGGCGTTGTGCAGGCCGGGACGCCCGCGCAGACGCCCGCTCCGCTGCACACGTCGTTGATGGTGCCGCCATTGCCGTCATCACAGGCCGTGCCCGCCGCCTTCGGCGCATAGGAGCACGCCCCACTGCTGCACGTTCCCGCCGCCTCGAAGCACTGGCTCGGAGGGCTGCTGCAAGCCACCGGTGTGCCCGCGCACCCGCCCGCCCCGTTGCACGCCTCCTTCACCGTGCACGCATCCCCGTCATCACACGCGTCACCCGCCGCCTTGTAC
>NZ_RAWQ01000164.1:0-25414 GCF_003668965.1 Corallococcus sp. AB030 | reverse complement strand
CACCCACGCCGCCCACGGCCACCGCCCGGCCGCTCCACCTGGCGAAGCCGGAAGCCATCGAGTTCGAGTTCGGCCGGCCCCAGGCCACCGCCTGCAATTGTTTCAAGGGTGATGCCAGCGCGCAGGACGGGGGCGCGTGCGCCACGCCGCGCTTCGGCACGTACCTGCTCGCGCTGACGTGGGCCCCCACCTTCTGCCGGACCCATCCGGACAAGGAGGAGTGCGAGCACCTGGAAGGCACCTTCGGCGCGACGCACCTCACGATCCACGGACTGTGGCCCCAGTTCAACGACGAGGAGGCGCGAGAGCTCAACTGCACCTATCCGGCATTCTGCGGCGGGCTCTGCGAATGCCAGGGCAGCAATGCCCCTTCGAAGTGCTTCCCCGACCCCGCCACGATTCCACACGCCATGGGCACCTACGGGCCGGGCTTCATCACGGACAACTACTTCCTCGCGAACCACGAGTGGCCCAAGCACGGCAGCTGCACGGGGATGGACGCCCGGACCTACTTCCAGAGCACCATCGACGCGCTGCTGTCATTGCCGGGCGACCAGGGAACTCCGGCCGCGCTCACGGACAACGTCGGCGGGAGCGTGGCGCTGGAGAACCTGCGCGCCGCGTTCGGACAGCGCGACAGCGTCGCCTTCTCTTGCGACCCGAAGTGCAACCTCATGGAGGTCGGCGTCTGCTTCTCCGTGGATGCTCAACTGCGCCCCTCGGCGCCCATGACGTGCCCGACGAACGTCACCAGCGGCGCCTCCAACAACTGCGTGGGCAATGGCCCACAGCCCCGCTGCCCCATGGTGAAGATCCAGGCCGCGGTGCCCTTCGACAGCGGCGGGGGCGGAGGCGGCCCGTCCTCCACCTGCGGACAGCCGGGCCAGGGCCCCGCGTGCACGAATGATCAGCTCTGCCAGAACCAGGGCTGGGTGCGCTGCGCGCGCTCCGGGTGCTGCACCACCGTGCCCAAGCGCTGAATCAGGCCACGGCCTGGAGGTCGGCGTCGCGCGGCACCTTCGCGGCGGCGGTGCGCACCACCTCCGGGCTCGCGCCGTCCTTGTGGGCGTTCTCGCTCAGGTGCCGGCGCCAGGCTCGCGCGCCGGGCAGGCCCTGAAAGAGGCCCAGCATGTGCCGGGTGATGGCGCCCAGCGGCGCCCCCTGGCTCATCTGCGTTTCGATGTACGGCAGCATCGCGTCCACCACCTCGTGCCGCGTGAGGGGCGCCTGCGTGCTCCCGAAGAAGCGCCGGTCCGCGTCCGCCAGCAGGTACGGGGATTCGTAGGGCGCGCGGCCCATCATCACGCCGTCCACGCGGCCCAGGTGCTCCGCCGCCGCGTCCAGCGTCTTGATGCCGCCGTTGAGGCTGATGTCCAGGTGCGGGTACTCGGCCTTGAGCCGGTGCACCAGGTCGTAGCGCAGGGGCGGCACGTCCCGGTTCTCCTTGGGAGACAGGCCCTGCAGCCACGCCTTGCGCGCGTGCACGATGAAGCGCGTGCAGCCCGCGGCGGAGACGCGCTTCACGAAGTCCTCCAGCGTGGACCACTCCTCCAGGTCGTCGATGGCGATGCGCGACTTCACCGTCACGGGGATGCGCACCGCTTCGCGCATGGCGGCGACACCGCGCGCGACGAGGTCCGGCTCCGCCATCAGGCACGCGCCGAAGCGGCCGGACTGCACGCGGTCGCTGGGGCAGCCCACGTTGAGGTTGATCTCGTCGTAGCCCCACTCCTCGCCAATGCGCGCGGAGGCGGCCAGGTCCGCGGGCTCCGAGCCGCCCAGCTGAAGGGCCACCGGGTGCTCGGCGGGCGTGAAGCCCAGCAGGCGGTCGCGCTTGCCATGCAGCACCGCGCCCGTGGTCACCATCTCCGTGTAGAGCAGCGTGTGACGGGAGATGAGCCGGAAGAAGTACCGGCAGTGCCGGTCCGTCCAGTCCATCATCGGCGCGACACACAGCGGCATGGGGTAGGCCAGGGCAGTCATCGCCCTACCCATATCCGGACTCCCGCCGTCCGCCCAGGGTCTCCCGAGGCTCCCTCTGGAAGCAGGCGGACGACCGGGCTCAGGCGGTAGTGCCGAGCACCACGCCCTGCTCCGCGAGCCACGCGTCCACCAACCGCTGGCCGGCGTCCGTCAGGGTGAAGCCCAGCCCGGCCCACTGCTGGCCGTTGAGCATCACCACCTGACCCAGCGCGCGGGCGAAGGCCACCTCCGGAGTCGCCTGCTTGAGCAGCGCGCCCGCGTAGTGGTGCAGGAACAGGTCGAAGTTCTTCGCGAAGTCCGGGTGCCCGGGGAGCGAGTCGCTGCGCGTGTCCGCCGACACGTCATACGTCTGGATGACCGCGCCGAAGCCCAGCACGTCCACCAGGAACGCCTGCATCCGGTCCTTGCCGCGCACCCGCCCGGGCAGCCACCGCTCCGGCCCCGCCGACGTCTGGAAGGTCCACAGGCCGCGTTGACGCGTGGCGGCGAACGGCAGCCCCCCACCCCGCCGCTCCACCTGGACCGCCCGGCGCTGCACCCGCGGAGGCGAGCTCTCCGAACGCGCGGGGAAGTAGACGATGACCGCCGGTGTGGAGCGGGCGCAGTTCATGGGGGACACGACTCCAGAGGGGGAACACCTGCACCGGAATTATCCGGCGCGGACGCCCTGGAGTTGCTTCCCGGTCAACGCTTTTCAGGGGCCGCCCGGCATGGGCCCGGCGAGCGCCTCCACGGCTTCGGGGAGCGTGCCCCGTTCGAGCGCGGCGTGGAGGGTCATCATCTGGGCGGTCACCACCGCGCGCGACACCTTGGCGCCCGCGCCGTCGCGCACCAGCAGCTCCAGGGTGGCCTGGGCCAGGAGCAGCGGCAGCGTGGTGAAGGCGAGCATGTCCCGGGGCGCTCCCGCCAGGAACAGCGAGCGCACGTAGCGCGCCGCGGCGATCAGGTCCTGGCCCGCGAGCTGCTCCACGTCCTGGAGCTGCACGCCGTCCGGAAGCCACACGCGGCCCTCCTTCCGGTCCTGGCGCGCGTCCTTGAGGATGTTGACCAGCTGGAGCCCCTCTCCGAACAGCGGGGCCAGCGAGCGCAGGTTCGGCGCGTACAGCGCGAGGCGAGAATCCAGGACGAACAGCTCCGTGAGCAGCTCCCCCACCAGTCCCGCCACGATGTAGCAATAGTCACGCAGGGACTGGAGCGACCCGAGCTTCAACAGTCCGTCCTCGGACGCACCGGCCAGCACCTGCCCCATGCCCTGCACCGTCTTCAGCACGAAGTGGCGCAGGATGGCGCCGGCCTCCGGGCGCAGGGCGTCCAGGCTCGCCAGCAGCGTGGGCGTGCGCGCGAGCAGGTCCAGGTAGCCCGCGTTCTCGCTGGGGCGGCGCGACAGCCATTCGCGCGACAACGCCCCGGCGTCCGTGCCCGGCTTCTCCTGGAGCAGGGCTTCGAAGGCGGCCAGCGCCTCCCGCCGCTCGTCGCGCGTCCAGGGAGCGGCGTCCTCCAGCGTGTCGGCGACGCGCAACAGCAGGTAGCCCAGGCCCACCTCGCGGCGCAGCGGCTCGTCGAGCAGCGGGATGGCGAGCGCGAACGTGCGGCTGGTCCGCACGAGGAAGTCCGTCAGTTCGTCATCCCGGAACGGAAGGGCCGTCGCGGTGGGGGCGTCACTCAAGGAACCGTCCTCCGGGCACGGGCGTGCCTGCCGCCCGCGCCCTCACTGCCACAAGCCATCCACCGACACACGCGAGAACGTGCGAGCCCGGCGCGCGGGGCCAGGACGGACACCGCGCGCCCGGGTTTTACCGGTGCTTCAGGGCGCCGGAGCGACCGTGGGCTTCGGGGCCGCGGGCTGCGCGGGAGCAGCGGGCTGGGCCGGCGCGGCGGGGGCGGCGGGCTTCGGCTCCGGCTTCTCGTGCGACTCCAGGATCTTGCCGTTGTCAGCCGCGATGCGGCGGTACCACGCGTCCGGGTAGCGTGGGTGGCCCACCTTGCCCGTGTTGTCGCGCACGTTGCCGTCGATGTACTTCACGAGCAGCTGCTCACCCAGCTTGCGCCAGCGCGCGTGCACCTTGTCGCCCTGCTGCAGGGAGTACTCGGTGAGGTACTGGCGGGCCTGCTCCGGCGTCCGCTTGTAGAGCACCTGCGCGATGCTCTCGATGTTGGCCTGGTCCGCCAGGAACTGGCCCTCCAGGTCCCCCTGCGCCTTCTGCACGTCGACAATCATGTCGCTCCAGCGCCCGTAGGCCTGGTTCGACACCCAGTTGAAGACCCAGAAGGACGAGTCCCAGGAGAACTCGCCGCGGCTGGCCACGCCCTGGGAGAAGTTCTTCGGCACCTGCCGGATGCCCGCGTACATGGGCGTGTAGACGGTGGTGAAGGTGTCATCCACGCCGAACCAGAGCACTCCGCCAATGGCGTCCGGCAGCGTGGAGCGCATCTGCGCGACGAAGGAGAAGCCCGTCTGCTGCGTGGAGATGGCGCGCTCGTGCACGTAGCTCTTGCCGTCCACGTCCCACGTCATGGGGCGCCAGCGGTAGGGCACCGCATAGGGCCCCGCGCCCACGTCCTTGGACATGTCCAGCGGCGTGCCCTCGAAGTGGTCGCGCATGAGCGCCATGGCGTCCTGCACGGACACCTTCTTGTCCGGCTTCACCCACAGGGGCAGCCGCTTCGTGGTGTCCGCGCCGTCCGCGAACTCCACGCCCAGCTTCTGGGACGGGGCCGCGCGGCGGAAGATGCTCCACACGCGCGCCTCGCTGAAGCGCTGCCCGCCGAAGTCCAGCGGGTGGTACGTGTCCGCGAAGCTGAAGTCCTTGTCCGCGCCCGTGTACCAGCCCTTCGCGCGCGCGAAGGAGATGACGTCCGGCGAGTACAGCGTGGTGGCGCTGTCGTTGAGCGGGAACTGGCGGATGCGCGACTGGTTGGCGTGCGCGGAGATGTAGCCGTCCGGCAGCTTGCGGGCCACCCACACCGCGCCCTTCTGCCCCTCGCCCTTGCCAATCATCTCCAGGAGCCACGCCTCCTTGGGGTCGGCGATGGAGAACGTCTCACCGGTGGACGCGTAGCCGTACTCGGCGACCAGGTCCGTCATCACCTGGATGGCCTCACGCGCCGTCTTCGAGCGCTCCAGCGCGATGTAGATGAGCGAGCCGTAGTCGATGATGCCCGAGGGCCCCTCCAGCTCCTTGCGGCCCGTGAAGGTGGACTCGCTGATGGACAGCTGGTGCTCGTTCATGTTGCCCACCACCGAATAGGTGGCGGCCGGCTGCTTGATGCGGCCCAGGAACTTGCCGGTGTCCCACTCCATGACGTCGCGCATGGAGCCGGCCGCGTGGCGGCGGGCGGGCGTGTAGTACAGCTCGCCGTACAGCTCGTGCGCGTCCGCCGCGTAGGTGATGAACGTGGAGCCGTCCGTCGTGGCGCCCTTCGTCACCAGCATGCTGGTGCAGGCGTCCGCGACAACGGGGGCGACGAGCACCGCCGTCAGCGGCAGCGCGGTGAAGAGGGTCGAAGGGAATCGGTTCATGGCGGCGCAATCTAGCAGGACCGCCGCCCGCTGCCCGCCCAGACAGGTTGCCCGGCACCCGAGCGCCCGGGCCCCGGCAGCCCTGCCGCATGACGCCATGCGAGAAGCCGATGGCCGTTGAGCCCCGCGCTACTTCCCGGCCCCCACGTTGGATGGCACCCGCCGTGAGGGGACGCTAGGGTTGCCTTTTCCTGCCCGGGGCGTTCCGAACCCCAGGGCTCCCTTTGGAGGAAACCGTGACGGAGATCGTGGTGGGCCTGGTGGTGTTCTTCGTCCTCACGGTCGTGCTCGGCCCCGCCCTGTGGAGCTCCCGCATCTGGTGGAGCAAGGCGGACCGCGAGCAGGTGAAGGACAAGCACGGCCGCCCCCAGAAGGGCCCGAAGGACGCCTAGGGGACGGCCGGCTTGCGGTACCTGGCGGCTACTCGTCGTTCTGGCGCAGCGCCGCCAGCACGTTGAGGTCCTCCAGCGTGGTGGTGTCCTGCGAGGACTGCTTGCCCGCGGCCACGTCGCGCAGCAGCCGGCGCATGATCTTCCCGGAGCGCGTCTTGGGCAGCCCTTCCGCGAAGCGGATGACATCCGGCCGCGCGATGGCGCCAATCTCCTTGCCCACGTGCACGGCCAGCTCCTTCTTGAGCGCTTCCGAAGGCGCGTTGCCCTGCTTGAGCGTCACGAAGGCGACGAGCGCCGTGCCCTTCAGGTCATCCGGGCGGCCCACCACGGCGGCCTCGGACACCTTCGGGTGCGCCACGAGCGCGCTCTCCACCTCCGCGGTGCCCAGGCGGTGGCCCGCCACGTTCACCACGTCGTCCACGCGCCCCATCAGCCACACGTAGCCGTCCGCGTCCGTGCGCGCGCCGTCGCCGGTGAAGTACATGCCGGGCAGCTCGCTGAAGTACGTGTTCACGTACCGCTCCGGGTCCCCGTACACGGTGCGCAGCATGGACGGCCAGGGCTTCGTCACGAAGAGCAGCCCACCCTGCCCCTTGGGCACGCGCTTGCCGTCGCGGTCGAGAATCTCCGCGTGGATGCCGGGCAGCGGGAACGTGGCGGAGCCGGGCTTGGTGGGCGTGGCGCCGGGCAGCGGTGAAACCATGATGCTGCCCGTCTCCGTCTGCCACCACGTGTCCACGACCGGGCAGCGCCCCCCGCCGATGACGTCGCGGTACCACATCCACGCCTCGGGGTTGATGGGCTCGCCCACGCTGCCCAAGAGGCGCAGCGAGGTCAGGTTGTGCTTCTTCACCGGTTCGTCGCCCAGGCGCATGAAGGCGCGGATGGCGGTGGGCGCGGTGTAGAGGATGGTGGCCTTGTAGCGCTCGATGATGTCCCAGAAGCGGTCCGGGCCCGGCTGCGTGGGCGCCCCCTCGTAGATGATGGTGGTGACGCCGTTCATCAGCGGGCCGTAGACGACGTACGTGTGGCCCGTCACCCAGCCCACGTCCGCGGTGCACCAGTAGACGTCGTCATCGCGCAGGTCGAACACCCAGCGCGTGGTGAGCGACGCGTTCATCGCGTAGCCGGCCGTGGTGTGCAGCACGCCCTTGGGCTTCCCGGTGGAGCCGGACGTGTAGAGGATGAACAGCGGGTGTTCACTCTCCACCCACTCCGGCTCGCAGACGTCGGACTGGCCCTTCACCAGCGCGTCCCAGGCCAGGAACTTCGGACCTTCGGGCAGCTTGCCGTCACCGGTGCGGGTGAGGACGATGACCTTCTCGATGCTGGGGGCGTTCGGGAGCGCGGCCTCCACGTTCTTCATCAGCGGCACCACCGCGCCCTTGCGCCAGCCGCCGTCCGCGGTGAGCAGCACCTTGGCGCCCGCGTCCTTCATGCGGTCCTGGAGCGCTTCCGCGGAGAAGCCGCCGAACACCACCGAGTGCACCGCGCCCAGCCGCGCGCACGCCAGCATCGCGACGGCGGCCTCCGGCACCATGGGCAGGTAGATGCCCACGCGGTCGCCCTTCTTCACGCCCAGCGACTTGAGCCCGTTGGCCAGCCGGTTCACCTGCTGGGACAGCTCTCCGTAGGTGAGGGTGCGGCGGTCGCCCGGCTCCCCCTCGAAGAGGATGGCGGGCTTGTCCTTGAGCTTCGGCAGGTGCCGGTCCAGACAGTTGTAGGCGAGGTTGGTCTTCCCCTCGACGAACCAGCGCGCGTGGGGCGGCTTCCAGTCCAGCACCGTCTGGAAGGGTTCCTTCCAGTAGAGCTCCTCGCGGGCGCGGTCGCCCCAGTACTTGTCCGGATCCTTCGCGGCTTCGTCCCACAGCCGCTGATAGTCCTGCATGTCGCGGATGTGGGCCCGCCGGGAGAAGTCCTCGGGCGGGGGGAAGACGCGGGACTCGGTCAGGACCGAGACGATTTCCTGCGGGTCTGCCATGGGCGTTCCTCCAGCTGGAGCGTGGGAACAGCCCCCATGTTGTAGGAAGCCCTCCTCGCTATCTCAAGGGTTCCCTTCGCAGCGGGTGTTCCCCTGAACGCCGTCGAAGCGGATCCACAGCTCGCAGGTGCAGTCCGTGTTGTTGTTGGCGTCGTAGGCCAGCCGCATCTGCCCGCTGAACTTCGTGGCGCACACGGTGGTCGCGTCCAGGTGCACGCGGACCTGGTCGAGCAGGCACTCATTCGTCCCGTCGACGGTGGTGCTGACGTTGGCCACGCTGCCGTCGGCGGTGAACGCCTCGCCGTCCTCCAGGACGTAGCCGAGCAGCTGCATGTTCTGCACGCCGAAGTCCGCGCGCACCACGCGTCCGGCGATTTGAAGATTCAACTGGAGGTTGCCCTGGAACTGCTCCAGGAGGCCGCAGTCGTCGCGCAGCGTCTCCGTGGGGATGAGCTCGTACACACCCTCGTTCTGGCTGTAGGGCAGGCAGCCCGCCAGGGTGGAGGCCAGGAGGGCGGTGAGGCTGAGGCGTCGCAGGGTAGACACGGCACGCACCATCGCCCACGGGAGGCATCCGGAACGGGCGCTCGCCAGGGGGCTTTGGGTAGAGTGCGACGCCATGCCTGAATACCGCAACCCCAAACCCACCGTGGACTGCATCATCGAATTGTCCGGAGAGCGCATCGTGCTCATCCGCCGCGCGAACCCGCCGGTGGGCTGGGCGCTGCCGGGCGGCTTCGTGGACGAGGGTGAGCCCCTGGACAAAGCGGCCATCCGCGAGGCCAAGGAGGAGACGGGCCTGGACGTGACGCTGGAGGAGCAGTTCTTCAGCTATTCGGATCCGAAGCGCGACCCGCGCCTGCACACGATTTCGACGGTGTTCATCGCGAAGGCGACGGGCGAGCCGGTGGGCGCGGACGACGCGGCGGAGGCGAAGACGTTCACCGTGGACGCGCTGCCCAAGGACCTGTGCTTCGACCACGGCACCATCCTGTCCGACTACCTGACGTACAAGCGCACCGGGAAGCGCCGCAAGCTGTAGGCGTAGGACGGGCCTCCACGGATGCACTACCTGTTCGTCCTCCTGGCGCTCGGAGCGCTGCTCATCGTCCATGAGCTGGGGCACCTGGTGGCCGCGCGCCTGTTGGGCGTGCGGGTGCCGCGCTTCACCGTGGGCTTCGGGCCGCCGCTGCTGTCGTTCCGGCTGGGCGGGACGCAGTTCGTGCTGGGCGCGGTGCCGCTGGGCGCGTCCGCCAATCTTCAAGGGATGAACCCGCACCGCTCCGCGGAGGAGGACACATCCGGGTTCGGCACGCTGGGGCCGCTCAAGCGGATGGCCATCATCCTGGCGGGGCCGCTGGCGAACTACGCGGTCGCGCTGGGGCTCTTGTTCGCGCTGTATTCGTCCGGGACGCACGTGGTGGTGCCGCTGACGGTGGGCACGGTGCTGCCGGGTTCGGAGGCGGCGCGGGCGCAGCTGTTGCCCGGAGACAAGCTGGTGGCCGTGGCCGGCAAGCCGCTGGCGAGCTGGTCCGACTTCGTCGCGCGGGTGGCGGACGGGGTGGGCGGGCAGCTGGAGCTTTCGGTGGACCGGCACGGCGAGCCGCGCACGGTGACGGTGCGGCCCCGGGCGGACGAGCGCGGCGCGGGGCGCATCGGCGTGAGCCAGCAGTACGTGTTCCGCACGCACGCGCCTGGAGAGGCGTTCACCCAGTCGCTGGTGCACACCGGGCGCGTGGCGTCCGAGGCGCTGTCCACGCTGGTGGCGATGGTGCGCGGGCCGGAGGTCGCGGGCAAGGCCGGGCCGGGCGCGATGATGCGCCAGGAGTCGTCCGACGTCGCGTCGTCCACCGCGTCCGGGACGGATGCGCTGGTGCGCGCGCTGGTGGCGGCGTCCGTGGCGCTGGCGATGCTGACACTGGTGCCGGTGCCGGGACTGGATGGCGGCCGGGTGCTGCTGCTCGCCATCGAAGCGGTGAGTGGCCGGCGCATCCCGCCTCGCGTGGAGACGGTGGCGCAGACGGCCGGGTTCCTCTTCCTGTCCATTGGCATCGTGGCCACGGCGGGCGCGGAGATCCGCCGCGCGCTGCCGTCGTCAGAGGCTCCTCCCCCTGGCGTGAAGGCCCCCGCTGTCGCGCCCGTCGCCACGCCCGCGACTGTCGTCCTGGATGCGGGCGTCCTCGCGGTGGCGAGCCCCGCGCCGGTGGCGCCGAAACCCGTGGCCGTGGCGCCCGCGGTTCCAGATGCCGGGACGTCCGCGACCGTTGTCGTCCCCAAGGTGCAGGACGCAGGCACGGTCGTGTCCGCCACCGCGCAGCCGGATGCAGGGACATCCGTGTCCGCCGTTGCGCCTCTGGATGCAGGGACGTCCGTGTCCACCGTTACTCCTCTGGATGCAGGGACGTCCGCGTCCGCCGTCGCGCCTCTGGACGCGGGGACGTCCGCGCAACCGGCGCGCGTCGTGACGCCGTTGCCTCCCTGAGGCGTCCGTCCGCCTGCTCCACTGCCCTCCTTCCAGGAAGCGGAGCCATTGTTGGATGGCAGGTGCCGCACGGTCGCAATCCACCTCGGTGATTGCACGACCGCGTGTGCGCCAATAGAAGCCCAAGGCTTCTGCCACCTCGCGCCGCCCATCAGAGATCCGCATGATCCAGCCCCCGCCCCCCGTCATCCCCCCTTCCGAGGAGCGCCACTTCGCGGGCGGCGGCGAGATGGGTGAACTGGTGCGCTCGATGGACTGGTCGCGCACGCCGTTGGGTCCGTCACGCGACTGGCCCGTCAGCCTGAAGACGATGGTGGGCGTCGTCCTCCACAACCGGTTCCCCATGCTCATGTGGTGGGGCCCGGAGATGATCCAGGTCTACAACGACGCGTACCGTCCGGTGCTGGGCCGCAAGCACCCCGGCTCCCTGGGCGCGCCGGGCGAGACCATCTGGTCGGAGATCTGGGACGTCGTCGGCCCCATGGCCCGGGGCGTGCTCAACGGCGGCCCCGCGACCTGGAGCGAGAACCTGGCGCTGTTCCTCAACAGCCGGGGATTCGTCGAGGAGACGTTCCACACGTTCTCGTACAGCCCCATCCCCGACGAGCAGGGCGGCGTGGGCGGCGTGCTCGTCACCGTGCGGGAGACGACGCAGGAGGTGCAGTTCGACCGGCAGCTGCGCATGCTGCGCGACCTGGCGGCCCGCTCCGCCGACGCGAAGTCCCCGGAGCAGGCCTGCCTCACCAGCCTGGACGTGCTCGCGGGCAACGACCTGGACCTGCCGTTCTCCCTGCTCTACCTGCTGGACGCGAACGGCGACACCGCGCGCCTCGCGGGCAGCAGCCGGTTGCCCGACACCGTCCTGGCCGCGCTGCCCACGCAGCAGTCCCTCTCCTCCGAGTCCGGCACCGACTGGCCCTTCGCCGAGGCCGCCCGCACCGGTGACTCCGTCATCGTGAAGGACCTGGGGCAGCGCCTCCACGCCCTGCCCGGCGGCCGCTGGAACACGCCGCCATCGCTCGCCGTGGTGCGCGCCCTGACGCAGCCCGGCCAGTCCCGGCCGTCCGGCTTCCTCGTGGGCGGCGTCAGTCCCCGGCGGCTGCTCGACGCGAGCTATCACGCCTTCTTCCAGGCCACCGCCGAGCAGGTCGCGGCCTCGGTCGCCAACGCGCGCGCCTACCAGGAAGAGCGTCAGCGCGCGGAGGAACTCGCCGCGCTGGACCGCGCGAAGACGGCCTTCTTCAGCAACATCAGCCACGAGTTGCGCACGCCGCTCACGCTGCTCCTGGGTCCCACCGAGGACGCGCTCGCCAGTCCCGAGCGAACGCTCCAGGGCGACCCACTGGAGACGGTGCACCGCAACGCCGTGCGCCTGCGCAAGCTGGTCAACACGCTGCTGGACTTCGCGCGCATCGAGGCCGGGCGCGTGCGCGCCGCCTACGAGCCCACCGACCTGGCCGCCCTCACCGCCGGGCTCGCCAGCGCCTTCCGCTCCGCCATCGAGCGCGCGGGCCTGGTGCTCGACGTGCACTGTCCGACCCTGCCGGAGCCGGCCTGGGTGGACCACGAGATGTGGGAGAAGATCGTCCTCAACCTCGTCTCCAACGCGCTGAAGTTCACCTTCACCGGCACCATCACCGTGGCGCAGGCGCTGAAGGACGGGCACATCGAGCTGCGCGTCACCGACACCGGCACCGGCATCCCCGCGCACGAGCTGCCCCGCCTCTTCGAGCGCTTCCACCGCGTGCACGGCGCCCGCGCGCGCTCCCACGAAGGCTCCGGCATCGGCCTGGCGCTGGTGCATGAGCTGGTGCGGCTGCACGGCGGCACCCTCACCGTCCAGAGCGAGCTGGAGCGCGGCACGACCTTCACCGTGTGCATCCCCACGGGCTTCGCCCACCTGCCGCCGGAGCACGTGACGTCCGCGAAGAGCCAACGCTCGCTGCCCGCGGGCGCGGACCCCTACGTGCGCGACGCGCTCGGCTGGCTGACGGACGTGCCATCCTCGCCGGCCAATGACCACGGGACGCCCCCAACCCTCGACCCGGCGTCGCTGGGGATGGAGGAGCGCGGGCGCGTGCTGCTCGCGGACGACAACGCGGACATGCGCGAATACGTGGGCCGGCTGCTCGGCGCGCACTGGACGGTGGAGGCGGTGGCGGACGGAGAGTCCGCGCTCCAGGCCGCGCTCGCCCGGCCCCCGGACCTCATCCTGTCCGACGTGATGATGCCCCGGCTGGACGGCTTCGGGCTGCTCCAGGCCCTGCGCGCGGACGAGCGCACCCGCACGGTGCCCGTCATCCTGCTGTCCGCCCGCGCGGGCGAGGAGGCCCAGGAAGAGGGCCTCAACGCCGGCGCGGATGACTACCTGGTGAAGCCCTTCTCCACCCGCGACCTGCTCGCGCGCGTCACCGCGCAGCTCACGCGCTCCCGGCTGCGCAAGCTGGAGGCCGCGCACGGCGAGCGGCTGGCGCGCATCTTCCAGCACGCGCCCGTGGGCATCGCCATCCTGCGCGGCCCGGAGCACGTCTTCGAGTTCGCCAACCAGAACTACCTCAGGCTCGTCGCCAACCGGGACGTGACGGGCAAGGCCATCCGCGACGCCCTTCCGGACCTGGCGCGCCAGGGCATCTACGAGCTGCTGGACGGCGTCTTGACCACGGGCGAGCCGTACATCGGCCGCTCCCTGCGCGTCGTCTTCAACGACGGCCCCAACCAGTCCGCGCGCGAGGTGTTCTTCGACTTCGTCTACCAGCCCATGAGCGACGCGAAGGGCCAGGTGGAGTCCATCATCGTGGTCGCCTTCGACGTGACGGAGCTGGCCACCGCGCGCCGCGAGGCGGAGGCCGCCAACCGCGCCAAGGACGAGTTCCTCGCGATGCTCGGCCACGAGCTGCGCAATCCCCTGGCCCCCATCCTCACCGCGCTCCAGCTGATGCGCCTGAGGGGTGAAACGGCGGCGGTGCGTGAGCGCACGCTCATCGAGCGGCAGGTGACGCACCTGGTGCGCATGGTGGACGACCTGCTGGACGTCAGCCGCGTCACCCGGGGCAAGGTCACCCTCAAGCGCGAGCGCGTCACGCTCACCGACGTGGTGGCGAAGGCCATCGAGCAGATCAGCCCCCTCATCGACCAGCGCCAGCACACGCTGGAGGTGGACCTGCCTGACCGCGGCATGGACCTGAACGGCGACCCCACGCGCCTGGCGCAGGTGTTCGCCAACCTGCTCACCAACGCCGCCAAGTACACGGAGCCGGGCGGCTTCCTGGCCGTGACGGGCACGCGCGAGGGCCGCGAGCTCGTCCTCAGCGTGCGCGACACCGGCGTGGGCATCGCGCCGGAGATGCTGCCACGCGTGTTCGACCTCTTCGTGCAGGAGCATCAGGCCCTGGACCGCTCGCAGGGCGGATTGGGACTGGGGCTCGCCATCGCGCGCAGCCTGGTGACGCTGCACGAAGGCGCCATCAGCGCGCACAGCGCGGGCCGGGGCCGCGGCAGCACCTTCACCGTGCGCCTGCCCGCGCTGGAGGCGGAAGCCCCCGCCGCGCTGCCCACGCCGCAGCCCGGCGCGCTCGTCCCCCAGGAGCCCACCTCCGTGAGCGCGCGCGTGCTCATCGTGGACGACAACCGGGACGCGGCGGACGTGCTCTCCGAGTCCCTGGAGTTCCTCGGCTGCACGACGCGCGTGTCCTACGACGGCCCCAGCGGCCTGGAGGCGGCGAAGGAGTTCCGCCCTGAAATCGCGCTCCTGGACATCGGCCTGCCGGTGATGGACGGCTACGAACTGGCCCGCCTGCTGCGCCAGCAGGAGGAGCCTCGTCCCCTCAAGCTGGTGGCGGTGACGGGGTACGGCCAGGAGTCCGACCGCCAGCGCTCCAAGGCCGCGGGCTTCGACGCGCACCTGGTGAAGCCGCTGCACTTCGAGACGCTGGAGGCGCTGCTCAAGGACCTGACGGGCGCCTGAGCAGCAGGCCGCCCGTCGTCCAGGGGACGTCCAGCCTCACGAAGCAAAGGCCGGGCGGCGGCCAAGGCCTTATGCTCCGGCCCGACATGCCCACGCCTTCCGCGCCCTCCGCCTCCGTGGCGGACGGCGGACTCTTCTGCGAGCTGTACTGGGGCACCTCCCTGGCGGAGGCCTGGAGCTATGGCCCCGAGCTGGGCCAGGTCCACGCCGCGCCCGACGAAAAAGCCCCCCTGCCCCTCTACGGCTTCACGCTGCCGGAGGAGCCCTTCCTCCTCGCCGAACGCACTCCGAAGGGCTGGCGCATCCACGTGCCGCCGTCCGCCCGCGTGGAGAAGAGCCTCAAGGGCCACGACTTCCAACCGGTGGGCCCCGACGAGCTGACGGGCGCCCCGGGCCGCACCGCGGTGGAGCTGCGCGAGGGCATGACGCTGCGCCTCGTGGAGGGCGAGCTGAACCTGCTGCTGCAGCCGTCGGTGGTGAAGGAGCGCGCGGGGCGCTTCCGCGTGCGGGACGTGGCCTGGCTCATCACGGTGGCCATCCTCTTCCTGAGCGCGCCCGTCGCCTTCCTCGTCATGGGGCCGGATCCGGCGCGCATGGCCGCGAACAACGCGCGGGCGCTGCAGGTGGCCCACGACAAGGAAGAGGCGCGGCGCAAGGCCATGGGGTTGGACAAGCCGATGAAGCCCATGACGGAAGCCGAGCGCGCCACGCAACAGCAGGACGGCGGCGTGCGCGTCACCGTCCCGGCGAGCTTCGGCGTGCGCTAGGACGCGGGCTCAGGGCCCCAGGCCCACCCAGACCTCGCCGTCCTCGAAGTACTCCTTCTTCCAGATGGGCACGTCCTGCTTGAGCCGCTCGATGGCGTACTCACAGCCCAGGAAGGCCTCCTTGCGGTGCGCGGACGCCGCGGCGATGACGACGGCCAGCTCGCCCGGCACCAGGGTGCCCACGCGGTGCATGATGGCCAGCCGCGTGCCCGGCCACGTCCGCGCCACCTCGTCGCCAATCTCCGTGAGCTTCGCCTCCGCCATGGGCGCGTAGGCCTCGTACTCCAGCCGGAGCACGCGCCGGCCCTTCGTCTGGTCGCGCACGGCGCCGGAGAACGTCACCAGCCCGCCCGCCCCTTGCGAGGCCACCGCGTCCACGACCTCCGCGAGCTGGAGCGGCCGGCCCACCACGGAGAAGAGGCGCGGCGCCCCACCGGCCACGGGCGGAATCAACGCCAGCTCCGCGTCCGGCGCCACCGGTGAGTCCAGCCCCACGAACTGCTGCTGCACCGCCACGCGCAGGTGCGGCAGGAGCGGCGCCAGCGGCGGATGCTTCGAGGCGAGCAGCGCGAGCACGTCCGAGACGCGCGCCCCGGGCGGCACGTCCAACGACTCGCGGGACAGGCCCGCGCGCTCGCGGGCCGCGGCGAAGTACAGCACCGTGACGGACATGGCCTGCCTCCTGCTTGCGTGTCCCTAGCGCTCGCGCAGCACGACGCGGCCCTGGAGCCGCCCGCCGCCGTCCACCGGGGAGAAGTCGAGGAACCCGTACTCGAAGGGGGTGAACTTCTCCAGGAGCGCCGTCACGAAGAGCTGGCTCATCAGGAGCTTCGCCGTCGCGACGCCCGGCACCGAGCGCACCCCGGCGAGGTCCGCCCGCAGCTGCCCCATGTCCACCATCAGCGACAGGTGGCCCGGCCCGAACGCCTCCGCGCCGAAGCGCGTGCGCAGCGTCTTGCCCACGTCCCCCAGCTCGCGGCCGTTGAGCACCTCGCCCGCCTCCAGCGTGGCGCGCTCCGGGGTGAGCGTGAGCGACACCGGCTGCTCCATGAGCCGCGTGCGGAAGCGCGTGGTGCCGCCCTGCGCCTCCTTCTGGAAGACGAGCCCGTTGTCCTGCAGCTGCTTCTGGATGAGCTGGAGCACCGGCGGCACGGACGCGAGGCCCGCCTCCATCACCACCGTGCCCTTGGGCGCGGGGCGCTGGTCCTGGATGAAGCTCCGGAAGAAGGCCGCCGCGTCGAAGTAGACGAGCATCGTCACGTCGCCGCGCAGCGCCTTGAGAAGCGGCTCCGCGTCCAGCCCCTGCTTGCGCCAGCGCTCCAGCGTCCGCTGCCGCCGGGGCGACTCCGGCGAGCCGAACACCAGCCGCGCCAGCTCCTCCGGAGGCACCGACAGCTGCGCCGCCGCCACCGGCCCCACCGCCGCGCGCCCTAGCAGCTGCGACGCAGGCCCCCGCGCGCCGCCCAACAGCGGCCGGGACGAGGCCAGGAAGCCGTCCAGCTCCGCCTGGTCCGCCTGCACCGCGAGCGCGCCGAAGAAGCCGCGCACCGGCATGTCCTCCTTCTCCGCCTCCGGCACCGGCGGCGCGGAGAAGAGGAACACGCTGCCGTCGCGCACCTTGCCGCGCAGCTCCGCCAGGAGCGCGTTCTCGGAGATGCCCGGCCCGGACAGCGCCTCCACCTTGCGGCGCACGAGCTCCACGTCCGGAGACTCCGCCACCGCCAGCGCCTTCACCGTCTCCCCGGGCTCCGGCGCGTCCGGCGAATCCGGCACCGCGAGGTACACGTAGCCCCGGTCCGCGAAGAGCAACATGGCGTTGCCGCCGTCCACCGGCTCCACGCGCGCGCTGCCGTCCTCGCGGGGCAGCACCCGGTGGCCGGCGCTCCGCAGCTCGCGCACCACGGCCGCGAGCGCCGCCCGCGAATCCGTCACGCCCAGGAGCGCCACCACTCCGTCGAAGTCCGGAAGGAGGAAGAAGCCGAAACCCTCCTCGGGGTCCACCTCCGAGGGACCGGGCCCCAGGCTGCGCAGCAGCAGCGGCACGAGCGGCGTGTCCGCCAGCGTCTGGCGCATGTTGCCCTCGCCCACCAGCCGCCCGTAGAAGTTCACCAACCCCTCCACGTTGCCGCGCAGACGGGGCACCCACAGCACGGTCTGCGCGTCCTCGGGCACCGCGCGGAGCACCGGGCGCGGCACCACGGTGAGCACCACCCGGGCCAGCTCCTTGTCTCCGTCCAGCGCCCGCACGGTGTAGCGGCCGGCGGTGGCCCACGCGTGGCGGACGCCCGGCACCGTCTGGGGCGGCGTGCCGTCCCCGAAGTCCCAGGTAATGGAGGGCGCCTTCGGGGAGGTGGAGCCGAAGGCCTCCGGCACTCCCGCCTCCAGCGTGCGCTCAGGTCCCAGGTCCGCCCTCAGCCCCCGGCAGCCGGAGGCTCCCAGGCCCACGGCGGCCAGGAGAAGGAGGAACGGAAGCGGGGACGGGTGCGCGCGCGGTCGGGAGGCCATGGGCCTTTCGGTTAGTAGTCCAACGCCAGACCGAACATCCAGCGCCGGCTGCCCAGGTTCAGGCCCTCGCCGCCGAAGTTGTTCACATCCGCATGCGTGTACTCGGCGAAGAGGTACGAGTGGTTCACGCCCAGGTCCGAGTCGAAGTCGCGCGCGAAGCGCGGCTCCAGCACGTCCAGGAGGAACGACACGCCGGCGGTGCCTCCCCAGCCCCACTTGCCGCCGCTGCCCTTGCTGCCCTCCACCTCTTCCGTGGCGCTGCCCTTGGTCATCCACCAGGGGGAGTAGATGAGCCCCAGCTTGGCGTACGGCACCAGCGGGATGCCCCAGCGGAAGGCCGCGTAGTCGAACTTGTAGAAGGCGTTGAGCTGGATGGGCAGCACCTTCAGCGCCGCCTTGTCCGCCGCCGCCGAGCCGTCATCCAGCTTGGCGTCCGCGTACTTCTCCCCGTAGCCCAGGCCCAGGCCCAGGCCCGCCGTGCCGATGCCCTGGTAGAAGAAGCGCTGGAGCTCCCCCTCGACGAGCAGCAGCGACGTGTCACCGAAGGTGTCCTTGTACGGCGTGTTGCCGTTCAGGGCCTTCTCGGTGTCGATGCGCGGCTTGTAGCCGCCCGCGCGGAAGATGACCGCGCCCGTGCGCGGAGAGCGCGTGGGGATGGTCACCTCCTGCGCCACCGCCGGTACCGCCAAGAGAAGCGCCGCGACTCCCAGGCCCACAGCCGTGCTGCTCATGACACCTTCCTCCGAGACGACAGCCAGATGCCCAGGGCGGCCAGCACCGCGCCACCCGCGATGCCGCCGCCGGTCGCGGCACACCCGCCGCGCTCCTGACCGCCATCTTCCACATAGGCATCGAACAAACCATTGCTCTTCACGGGCGTCGCATCCACCTGGGTGGACCCCGTGCTCACGTTGCCCGCGGCGTCGATGATGGTCGCCTGGAGCCGGTACGTCACGCCATTCGTGAGGCCGTTGACGACGACGTTGCCCTCGCCGGACGCCTTGGTGACGCGCGTCACCGGCCCCGTGGTGCCCTCGAGCGCCAGCGCGCCCACCAACCCCTGCCCGCCGTCCTCCGTGCCCGCGTCCACGTCCGTCCCGGCATCGGTGTCCGTGCCGGCATCCGCATCCGTCCCGGCGTCATCCGAGCCCGCCGTGGCCACCCTCGCCGCCTCCACCACGACGGTGGAGTTCGCCTCCGCGCCATCCACCTGCACCGACAGCGCCGAGTCCCGGGCGATGACCTTGGCGATGCTGGGCGTGGCGGGCGGCTGCGGGTCGTACTTCACCACGAAGGGGGGGCTGCCCACGTTGGAGAAGGTCTCCTGGCAATCCAGCCCCAGGCTGCCGCCC
Source organism: Corallococcus sp. AB030 (assembly GCF_003668965.1). NCBI lineage: Bacteria > Pseudomonadati > Myxococcota > Myxococcia > Myxococcales > Myxococcaceae > Corallococcus > Corallococcus sp. AB030. Next base: position 6,468 of record NZ_RAWQ01000164.1, on the reverse strand, counting down.
AGCCGCCGCGCGGACGCGCACAGCTTGAAGGAGATCTCCGTGTCCTGGGTGTCGCACGTCGTCACGGTGCCCGCGTCCGAGTTGCCGCCGCGCGCGGCGAGCGCCTCCCCCACGGTGAAGGTCACGACGCCGTTCGTCGCCGTGTTGGCCGTGTCGAGCGAAGCCAGGACCAGGTCCGTGGACGCGGGCCGCGTGCCGCAGGTCCCCGTGGTCACGTAGAGATAGATCGAGTCCTCACAGGCACTCCCGCTGCGCTGCCAACTGAAGCGGCGCTCCTGGCCACATTCACTCTTGGGCACCGTGACGGTGTTGTTCGTGGCGGTGGACGAACTCGTGAACACCACCGTGGGCCCCGTCTGGGCCACGGCCGTGGACGCGAAGAGCAGGAGGCCAATGAAGGGAAGGCGCATGGATGGGCTGGAAGCTAGCAAGGGCGGGGCCACCCTCAAGCCCCGTCCAGACGGCCTGTTTCCCAAGGAAAACCCCGGGTTCGCGCGCCAAACAGGCAAGGTGCCCCCGGGGGCTTTGCCAAAATGTCAGGAGGGGCGTTCCGCCAGCTTGAGGCCCGCGTCCACCAGGTGGGCGGCGGCCCGGCCGGCGTTGTCCACGGACGCGAAGAGCGTCACCCACTCCGGGGCCTGGGGGAAGGCGCGCACCCGGCCCACGTGGACGGCCGGGTCGCTCATCACCAGCATGGGCATGGGGTAGATGCGCTCGCCGGGGGCGTCCAGCACCTTGAGGGAGGGAGACGTCTTCAGCGCGGCGCGCACCTGCTCCACGGGGCCCGGCTTCTTCAGCTGCACGTTCACGGTGAGGCCGTGGCCGTGGAAGGTGGGCACCTGCACGGCGGTGCCGGCCAGGACGGGCGTCTCGCCCAGGGCGGAGAACAGGCGCGCGGCCTCCAGCGTCCAGCCGCCCTCCTCTTCCGTCCACGGGCTGTTCACCATGAAGCCGCCCACCTGGGGCACCAGGTTGAAGCCCACGCGGTGCGGGAAGACCTGCGGCTCCGGCTCGCGGCCGGACAGCAGGTCCGCGGTCTGCTTCTCCAGTTCGGAGATGCCGCGCACGCCCGCGCTGGAGGCGCCCATCAGCGCCGTCACCTGCGCGCGCACCACGCCGAACGCGCGGCGCAGCGGCTCCACCAGGTGCACGGTGGCGCTGGTGACGATGCCCGGCAGGCTCACCACCCGGCCCTTGAAGCTGAAGCCCGGCCCCAGGGCCTCCGTGTTGAAGCCCGGGAGGATGAGCGGCACGTTGCCGTCGCTCCGGAAGGCGCTGCTTGCGTCCACCACCCACGCGCCCGCGGCCTGCGCGGCCGGGGCCAGCTTGCGGGACGCCTCCGCGGGCGTGGCCAGCAGCACGACGTGGATGCCCCGGAAGGCCTCCGCCGAGGCGAGCTCCACCTCCAGCGTGTCCTCGCCGTACTCCACCTCCAGGCCCTTGGAGCGCTCCGAGCCGAAGGCCCGCACCTGCTCCATCGGCACGTCGCGCGCGTACAGATTGGCCAGCACCTCGCGGCCCACCACGCCCGTGGCGCCCACCACGGCAATCCGAAGGTTCTCTCTCATGACGCGCTCCTTTACGTCAGCGCCTCCGCCCACGCGAGCACGACGAAGCGCCCTTCAGGCGGAGGCTTCAGTCTTCCTTCAGCCGCGCCGTGGGCGCGGGGCCCGGCAGCGGCGGGAACTTCGGGTTGCGCTCCGGCTCGGAGGCGCGGACGTAGTGCGGCTCCAGGGCGAACAGCGCCTCCTGGGAGTACGCCTCCGGCAGCCTCGCCAGCCGCCCCACCTCCACCGCGGACGGGAAGGCCGGGCCGGACAACAGCCGGTGTGGCGCGACGCCGTGCTTCTCCAGCGCCTGGCGGTAGTCCGCGAGCGCGGGGCCCAGGGCCACGGCCTCCGGTTCCGCGGCCATGCGCTGGGCCACCTCCTCCGGCGACATGGCCGTCTCCGGCGCCAGCGCCTCCACGGCGAAGCCCACGCGGCGGAAGGCGCCCAGGTAGAGGTCGTCCTTGCGCGCCACGGCGAGGCAGAACAGCGGCACGCCCTCCGGTCCCTCCAACGCCACCGCCGCCAGCGATGACGCGCCGGCCACCTTGAGGCCCGTGGCGTACGCCAGCGCCTTCACCGTGGCCAGGCCGATGCGCAGGCCCGTGAAGGACCCCGGCCCCAGGCCCACCGCCAGCCCCTCCAGGTCCTTCAGCTTCAGGCCGTGACGCTGGAGCAGATCCCCGACGACGCCGGGCAGCGCCTCGCTCTGCTTCTCTGGCGGAAGCACCACCACGTGCTCCACGGCGCGCACGTCCGTCCCCTGGCGTTCCACCAGGGCAAGCGACAGCGTCAGCGTGGAGGTGTCCAGCGCGAGCAACACAGGCGACATCCCTTCTTTCGTTTCAAGGCACTCAGGCCGGAACGGCCCAGAACTCCACCGGCACCTGCGACACGCGGTCGCTGCCGCACCGGTACAGCCGCACGCGCGCCAGGCCCTTGTCCAGCATGCCCAGCTGCTTCGCCGCGGCCTTCGACACGTCGATGATGCGGCCGTCCACGAAGGGGCCGCGGTCGTTGACGCGCACCTCCACCTGGCGGCCGTTCTCCATGTTCATCACCTTCACGCACGACCCGAAGCGCTCCGTGCGGTGCGCGGCGGTGAGGGCGTTCTGGTTGAACTTCTCCCCGCTGGCGGTGGGCCGGCCGTGGAGGCCGGGACCGTAGAAGGACGCGACGCCCTCCCCCAGGTAGTTGCGGGGCATCTTCTCCCGGCGCGTCACCTTCGTTCCCCCTTCACCGGAAGAGGTCTCCGGCGGCTGGGGCTTCGCCGCGCGCGACGCGCAGCCAGCGAAGAATCCCATCCCCAGCAGCAGGAGCGCGGTACGTCCTCGCATCATCACCTCGCTAGCGGGTCACGTCGTTGGTCACGGCCAGCAGCATGAGCAGGATGAGCAGCGCCAGGCCCACCATGTTCGCCACCTCGCGCACGCGCACGGGGATGGGGCGGCGGCGGATGCCCTCCCACGCGGCGGACAGCAGGTGGAAGCCGTCCAGCACCGGGATGGGCAGCAGGTTCATCACGCCCAGGTTGATGGAGATGATGGCCATCAGGTTGAGGAAGCTGTCCAGGCCCTGCTCGGCGCTCTTGGCGGCCAGCTGGTACATCATGATGGGGCCGCCAATCGTGCTGGGCGACACCTTGCCCACGAACAGCCCGCCCAGCACCTGCACCATCTGCCCGACAATCTTCGGGACGATGAGCGCGGCCTCCTTGAAGGCGGCGGCCGGGCCCAGGTCGATGGTCACCTTCTCCACCGGCGGCAGGTCCGCGCTGCTGTAGCTCCACGGGCGCACGCCGAACACCAGCGGGGCGCTCGTCTGGCCGTAGTCGTCGCGGGTCTTGAGCGGCGCCTGCGCAAGCTTCTCCGTGCGCTCACCCTGGGCACCGCGCCAGGTGAGCGTGAAGGGCTGGGCCTGCAGACCGTTGAGCACCGTCGCCAGCTTGTTGAAGGACTTCAGCGGCGTGCCGTTGATGGCGACGATGCGGTCGCCCGGAACGATGCCCGCGCCTTCCGCCACGCTGCCGGTGGCCACGCTCGCCACGTAGAGGTCCACCGCCTCCGCGCCCAGCGCCGCCGCGCCCTCGCCGGGCTGACGCGGCAGGGACACCTTCACCACTTCCGGCAGCCGGCCGGTGACGGCGCCCACGTCCACGGGGGCCAGGCGCGCCACGCTCAGCTCCATGGGGGTGCCTTCCGGCACCTTGGCCACCTCCCGGTAGAGGGCGGCCTCGTCCTGCACGTGCACGCCGTTGACGGACAGCACGCGGTCAAAGCTCTTCAGGCCCGCGGTGGCCGCGGGGGACGTCGGCGGCACGCCCACCACCGGCGGCTGCGGGTAGGGGCTCACGCCAATCATCCCGCGCTCGATGGTGTCCACCGGGGACACCTCCGAGCTCTTCTCCGGCGTCACCTCCACCACCTGCTGCTGCCCGTCGCGCTCCAGGGTGATGGGGACGGGGCGGTTGAACTTGCCGACGAACGCGTCGCGCATGTCGTCGAAGGTGCGGACCGGCTCGCCCTCCACGGACAGGATGCGGTCTCCGGGGCGGACGCCCGCGGCGGCGGCGGCCATGTCCGGCGACACCATGCCCACGCGCGTGGACAGCGTCTCCTGGGGCCCCAGGAAGACGAAGAAGTAGACCAGGATGGGGAACAGCAGGTTGAAGGCCGGGCCCGCGAGCACAATCAGCCCGCGCTTCCAGGGCGGCTGCGCCAGGAAGCCGCGCGCGGCCTCTTCCGGCGGGAGCTCTTCGTGCGGAAGGTCTCCGGCCATCTTCACGAAGCCGCCCAGGGGCAGCAGCGCCACCTGGTACTCCGTCTCCCCCTTGGTGAAGCCGATGATCTTCGGTCCGAACCCGATGGAGAACTTGAGGACCTTCACTCCGCAGGCCTTGGCCACGAGGAAGTGGCCAAGCTCATGCACCGTGACGAGCACGCCCAGCAGGAGGATGAAGTACCCGAGGTTCAGGAGCATGGCCGGAAGAGTAATCGCGCCCCCCGGGGCGGACAACGCACAACGCACGCCGCAAGGCGGGCGGGCAGGCGCGAAATCAGGCACTTACGGCAGCAGGTGCCTCACGAACTGCACATAGACGAACACCAGCGGCGCATTGAAGATGAGCGCGTCGATGCGATCCAGCACGCCGCCGTGTCCGGGAATGAGCTTTCCGGAGTCCTTCACGCCGTACGCGCGCTTGAGCATGGACTCGCACAGGTCGCCCACGGGGCCCAACAGGCCACCCAGGATGCCCAGCACCACACAGTCCCACACGGTGAAGATGGGGAAGAAGCCGAGCTTGGCGACGAACATGCCCAGCACGGAGCCGACCATGCCGCCGAAGAAGCCCTCCCACGTCTTGTTCGGGCTCACCGCGGGGTAGAGCTTGTGCTTCCCGAGGAAGCGGCCGGCGAAGTACGCCAGCGTGTCGTTGGCCCAGGTGATGGTGAGCGCGCAGATGACCCACGCGTGCCCTTCTGGAAGCAGGCGCAGCGCGGACAACGCGGTGAGGCCAATGGAGCCGTAGAGGAAGCCCGTGACGAGGTGCGCGGCCCGGGTGGGGGCCTCCGCGAGCACGCCCCGGAACAGGTTGTAGATCCACGCGAAGAAGAAGAAGACGGACGTCAGCCAGAAGGCCGCCTCGCCCGTGCGCGCGGCGTCTCGCAGAGGCAAGAGCGGCATCACGAAGGCGAAGGCCATGCCCACCCAGGCGGCGGCGCCCAGGCGCTTCTGCGTGATGAGGTAGTACTCGCCGGCGCACACGGCCGCGGCGGCACCCAGGAGGATGGCGCTGGAGTACCCGCCCAGGAACAGGAGCAGGAGCACCAGCGGCAGGAGGGTGACGCCTGTGACAACGCGGATGAGGAGGTTCTTGTTCTTCTCGTTCACGCCTTGGCCCGCTGGGGGGTGTCGTCCCGGTTGACCTGGGCGGACGTCAGACCGAAGCGCCTTTCGCGGCCCTGGAACTGCGACAGGCAGCGCAGGAACTCTTCGGTGCGGAAGTCAGGCCACAGGGCGTCGGTGAAGCACAGCTCGGCGTACGCCAGTTGCCAGAGCAGGAAGTTGGAGATGCGCTGTTCGCCGCTGGTGCGGACGATGAGGTCCACCGGCGGCAGTCCGGCGGTCCACAGCCGTGACTCCAGGTCATCAGCGTCCAGGTGCGCGGGGTCCAGCTCGCCACGGGCAGCGGCCTGAGCCAGGTCGCGCGCGGCGCGCAGGAGTTCCTCGCGGCCGCCGTAGGAGAGCGCCAGGGTGAGCACCATGCCCGTGTTGTGGGCGGAGTCCGCCCGGAGGCGCTCCAGCGGCTCGCGGACGTAGCGGGGCAGCTTGTCCACCTCGCCGATGGCGTTGAGGCGGATGCCGTTGTCGAGGATTTCCGCGCGCTCGGACTCCAGGTACTCGCGCAGGAGGTCCATGAGGCCGGCGACCTCTTCCGGCGGGCGGGCCCAGTTCTGGGAGGAGAAGGCGTAGAGGGTGAGGGCCTGGACGCCAACACGGCGGGCGGCGCGGGTGACTTCCCGGACGCTCACGCTGCCCTCGCGGTGGCCCTCCAGCCGGGGCTGGCCGCGAAGCTCGGCCCAGCGGCCGTTGCCGTCCATGATGATGCCCACATGGCGCGGGAGTGGCCGGGCCTTGACCTGGATCTCAAGGGCGGTGGGCAACACTGTGGGGGGGCGATCCATGAAGCCGCGCACCCTAGCGGCGGCGCCGCGTCGCGTCCACGGGCGCGTGGCCGCCCGGTCCCTCTGGGGTGTTGGATGGTCGCCTGCTGGGGTTGAACGGTTCGAGAGGGGACATGAACCCGGCTAAAGTGGTCTTCCATGAAAACTCCTCATGGGTGTCCTTCCTTCCGGGTGCTCGGCGGGCTGCTCGGGTTCTGGGTGTTCGGGGCGGGTCCGGCCTTCGGGCAGGCGGCGGG
>NZ_RAWQ01000163.1:0-25553 GCF_003668965.1 Corallococcus sp. AB030 | reverse complement strand
CCCAAGCGCCAGCCGGTCAAGGCGGCCCCCGCCAAGCCCGCCCCGAAGCGTCGCTAGGGGACACAGCCGGGCTGGCTCCGGACAAGCACCTCAAGGGGAATATGGCCTCGCCGAGGGGATTGCATTATCCCTCGGCTCCCCTATGCGCACCTTTCGCAGCGGCCTGACCGCGCTCGCCCTCGTCGCCGGCCTCACCGGCTGCCCCCGGCCCTCCTCCGTCGTCGCGCCCCACGTGCTTGAGTCCGCCGCGGAGCGGGCCGGCCAGGCTGACGCGGAGGCGCGCACGCTCGCGTTCGCGGGCTTCCACGCGTACCTCGTCGCGGGCGATGTGAAGCTCGCCCAGCAGCGCTTCGACGCCGCCGTGCAGAAGGACCCTGGCGACCCGTACGCCCTGCAGGGACAGGTGCTGCTGGCCCGGCGCAATGGCCAGTCCGACCGCGCGCTCGCCGCGTCGCTGGAGCTGGTGAAGCGCGCGCCCCGCCACCCGGTGGCCGTCATCGCCGCGCGCTACGTGCTGGACCGCGTGGGCACCTCCCGCGCGGAGGACGACAACATCCTCAAGGGCGTGGACGCCGCGCTCACCGCGGGCGCCCGGGGTGAGACGGCCTACCTGCTGCGCGCCGCGCGCCTGTCGGTGGCGAGCCTGCGCGCGGACACGGCCACCCAGGCCCAGACGCTCAAGGACCTGGGCGGCGCGGGCGAGGCCACGCTGGTGGGGCCCTTCTCTCCCTTCCATGTGCTGGCCATCGACGAGCCCATCGCGCCGGAGAAGGACGGCTCCTTCGCGGGCCCCTTCACAGGCGCGTACGGCCCGCTGACGGCGCGCACGCTGCGCTCGCCGGACGGCCGGCTGGACCTGGGCGGCGAGCCCGGCCACGGGGACATGTACGCGCTGGGCATCGACGCGGAGGTGGCGCAGGCCGGCGTTTACGTGCTGCGCACGGTGAGCCAGACGTCGCACCGCGTGCTGATGGACGGCGCCCCCGTGCTGGAGCGCCGCGACTGGGCGCGCACCGCGTCCACGGTGAGCGTGCGCGCGCTGGAGCTCCCCGCCGGCAAGCACCGCTTCGTGGTGAAGATGTCCCGCGACAACACGCAGGGCGGCCTCTCCTTCGCGCTGCTGAAGGCGGACGGGAGCCCCTCCGGCGCGCGCCTCACCGCCGCCACCGGGCCCGCGCCGCGCTGGAACGCGAGCGCCCCGGGCGAGGTGGAGGCCCCGGACATGTACCCGGGCGCGGAGGACGTGGCCCAGGCGCTCCAGGGCGAGGCTGGCGAGACGCTGAGCAACTTCCTGGCGGTGCGCGACGGCCTGGCGCGAGACCTGGACGGCACGCACCGGCTGATGGCGAAGCTGGAGGCGACGACGCCCGCGCTGCTCACCCTGCGCGCGGAGCAGGCCGCGCAGGACCGCGGCATCCCGTCCAAGGTGGCGCGAGGCCGGGCCACGCGAGACCTGGAGGCGGCGCTGGCGAAGGACCCGGGCAACGTGGCCGCGCTGCTCTTGCGCGCGGACCTCTTCCTGGATGACGGCCAGCCGGCCACCGCGCTGGACACGCTGAAGACGGCGCGTGACGCGGTGAAGCCCGCGGGCTTCCCGGTGCACATCCTCCAGGCCCGCGCCGCGCTGGCGCTGGACGTGGATGCGCAGGCGGAGGTGGCCCTGGCCTCGGCGCTGGAGGCCCAGCCGGGCCTGTGCGAGGCGCTGGGCCTGCAGTCCTCGCTGGCGCGCCGTCGCGACGCGGTGACCCGCACCGACGAGCTGGTGAAGGCCCAGGAGGGCTGCCCCGGCGCGGACGCGCGGCGGGTGGACCACCTGCGCACGCGCGGCGACCTGGACGGCGCGGCCAAGGGATACACGCAGCTGCTCGCGCAGGACCCGGACAACCTCACCACCGCCGCGGCGCTCTCCGGCGTCTACGTGAGCCAGCGCCGCTACGACGACGCGGCGAAGGTGCTCCAGGCGCAGGCCGCCGTGTGGCCGCGCAACGCCGAAATCCTCAAGCGGCTGGCGGACGTGCGCGAGTACGCGGGCCAGGGCGCGGAAGCCCTGAAGCTGCGCGAGCAGGCGCTGAAGCTGGACGGCACGGACCTATCGCTGCGCCGCGCGGTGGAGCGCGCCAAGACGGGCAAGGAGGTGCTGGCGGCGTACGCCATCGACGGCAAGGAGGCGCTCAAGGCCTACGAGGCGGCGCCCGTCACCGGCGGCAGCGCGGCGGCGTACGTACTGGACGCGGCGGCGGTGCAGGTCTACCCGGACGGCTCCATCGTCAACCGCATCCACACCATCCAGAAGGCGCTGGAGCAGTCGGGCGTGCAGGAGATCGCGGAGGCGAACATCCCCCGCGGCGCCCAGGTGCTGGCGCTGCGCACGCTCAAGGCGGACGGCCGCGTGCTGGAGCCGGAGAACATCGAGGGCAAGGACACCATGAGCCTGCCCGGCGTGCAGGTCGGTGACTCCGTGGAGGTGGAGTACCTGCTGCCCGAAAGCGACCGCGGCCCCGCGCAGCCGGGCTTCACCGCGTCCGCGTTCTACTTCCAGATCGCCAACCAGCCGAACGCGTGGAGCACGTACACCGTGGTCGCGCCCAAGGGCAGCGGCATGAAGGTGGACGCGCACGGCATGAAGGCGCCGCCGCCAGAGGTGAAGGGCGACGTGGAGGTGTTCCACTACGACGCGCGCCGCGTACCGCCGTTCATCCCGGAGCCGGACGCGCCGCCCTCTGGCAATGAGTACCTGCCCTTCGTGATGGTGGGCGCGGGCGAGACGGGCAACGACGGCCTGGCGCGCGTGTACGGCGACGCGTTCCAGGACCGGTGGATCCGCACCTCGGAGGTGGAGGCGTTCGCGCGCCAGGCCACGGAGGGCAAGAAGGGCCTGGAGGCGGTGAAGGCGCTGCACTCCGCGGCGATGAAGCGCTTCTCCGGCCGCGACGCGAGCCTGGCGCAGTCCGCGGCCTCCACGGTGGCTCAGGACCGCGGCAGCCGGCTCACCGTGATGAAGGCGGGCCTGGAGACGCTGGGCATCCCGTCGCGCGTCGCGGCGATCCGCACCTTCAACACCGACCCGTCGCCGTACCTCTTCCCGGCGGACGCGCTGCTGCCCTACGCGGCGCTGCGCGTGGAGGTGCCAGGTGAGCAGCCGGTGTGGCTGGACACGTCCGTGCGCTACGGCCCCTTCGGCGAACTGCCGGAGACCGCCACGGGCGAGCGCGAGGCGTACCTGCTGCCGGAGCCCGGCAAGCCCCTGCAGAAGGTGAAGACGCCGCCGCTCAAGCCGCGCACGGGCAAGGACGTGAAGCTCACGCTGGAGCTGGGCGCCGACGGCAGCCTCAAGGGCCAGGGCGAGGAGGTCTACTCCGGCTTCGAGGCCGCTCAAATCGCCGAGGCCTTCGAGCAGCTCTCCGCGGAGAGCCGCAACCAGGCGCTGCAGGGCGCGGTGGCGCGCTACTTCGGCGGCGCGGAGCTGTCGTCCGTGAAGCTGGAGCACGAGGAGGCCGTGGGCGCGCCCTTCGTGCTGCGCTACGCGTTCACCGTGCCGCGCTTCGGGCGCATGGAGGGCGACAGCCGCATGGCGCTGGGCCCCCTCACCTTCCCCGCCCTGCTGGGCCGGCGCTACGTGCAGCTGTCCACGCGCACCACGCCGCTCTACATCGACGACACGGAGGCCAGCCGCACCAACGTCTCGGTCACCCTGCCCCAGGGCTGGAAGCTCAGCGACCCGCAGACGGGCCTGAAGGTGGACAGCCAGTTCGGCCACTACACCCGGTCGGAGAAGCAGGACGGACGCACGCTCAGCATCTCGGAGTCCTTCAACCTGCCCCGCGCCCGCGTCAGCCCGGCGGAGTACGAGAAGTTCTCCGGCTTCGCCGGTGACGTGGACCTGCTCCAGGTGCGCGAGCTGTTCCTCGTGAAGCAGTAGTCCTCGAGCCGCTTCCGCGCACCCGTCAGGGGTGCGCGGAGCCGGGCCCGGCCGCCTAGGGCTGCTGGAAGATGGCGACGGTGGGCGTGCCGTCCTCGCTGATGTAGCCGCGATACATGCCGCTGGAGTTGAAGGGCATGGCCACGTGGCCCTGGCGGTCCATGGCGATGACGCCGCCCTCGCCGCCGGCCTTCACCAGCACATCGTTGATGACGTAGCTGGCGGCCTCCGGCAGCGGAAGGTCCTGGTACTCGACGCGGGCGCAGATGTCGCGCGCCACCGTGTAGCGGATGAAGAACTCGCCGTGGCCCGTGGCGGAGACGGCGCAGCGCTCATCCGCGTAGGTGCCCGCGCCGATGATGGGCGCGTCCCCCACCCGGCCGAAGCGCTTGTTGGTCATGCCGCCCGTGGACGTGCCCGCCGCGAGGTTGCCTTCCTGGTCCAACGCCACCGCGCCCACCGTGCCGAACTTGTGGTCTCCCGTGATGGGATCCACGCCCGGCGTCAGCGATGAGCCGGGCTGCGGCTGCGAGGGCGTCGCGGGCGTCGCGCCTTGCGTGGGCAGCTGCGCCGGTGATGACGGCTGCGCGGGCGTCGCGGGCTGGCCCGGCTGCGGCGCCGACGCGGGCGGCTGCGCGGGCGTCAGCGGCTGTCCGGGCGTTGCGGGCGATGCGCCTTGTGCGGGCGGCTGGCCCGGTGCGGAAGGCTGTGCGGGCAACAGGCCCTGCGTGGACGGCTGACCCTGTTCCGCGGGCGGTGCCCCCTTCGCCTTCTCCTGCTCCAGCGCGCGCTGGAGGCCCTGCCAGCGCTCCTCCGTGTAGAAGTACTTCGCGTCCACCAGGGGCATGCCCTGCGACTGCGCGAAGGCCTCCGCCCCGTCGCCCACCATCATCACGTGCGGCGACTTCTCCATCACCAGCCGAGCCAGGTCGATGGGGTTCTGGATGTGGTGCACACCGGCCACCGCGCCGGCCATGCGCGTCTTGCCGTCCATCACCGCCGCGTCCAGTTCGTTCACGCCGTCGTGGTTGAACACCGCGCCCTTGCCGGCGTTGAAGTACGGCGAGTCCTCCATCACGCGGATGGCCGCCGTCACCGCGTCCATGCTGCGGCCGCCCTTCGCAAGCACCGCGTGCCCCGCCTGGAGCGCTTGCGTGAGCGCGGCGCGCATCGCGGCCTCGCGCTCCGGGGTCAGGTTCTCGCGCGAAATCACGCCCGCGCCGCCATGGATGACCAGCCCCCACTTCGGCTTCACGCGCGGCGGCTCGTCCGTGCGCAAGGCCGCCTCGTCGCGCGCGGCGCCCGCATGCGACGACGTGGCGCAGCCCAGCGGGGCCAGCAGCAGCGCGGTGCTCGCGAGCAGGCCGCGGTGCATCCGTGAAGAAAACGAGGGGGACATGCCGTGCGCCTCCAAAAGGGGGCCCGCGTTCAGGCGGACTGCCTTTGTCGTAAAGCCGTTCCCCCAAGGCGTCCAGCGCCGCCGCATGCCGCGCCGCACCACCCCGCGAGAAGGCATCACCCCAGGCGCCTGCCTGTCCGCCTGCCCTCCGCTTCCCCTCCCGGAAGGGCATGACCACTGTGCAGGTTCGGGTTGTAGGGCATGCCCGGACATCGCGACATCGGGAGGACAGGGCAATGAAGAAGCTGAAGGGGATGCGAGTGGCCGTGCTGGCGGCGGATGGCTTCGAGCAGGTGGAGCTGACGCGGCCGGTGAAGCGCCTGGAACGAGAGGGCGCGCGCGTCACCGTGGTCTCCCTTCACAAGGGCCGCATCCGGGGCATGAACCTGCTGGTGCCCGGCCGCAAGGTGCGCGTGGACGCCACGCTGCGCGACGTGAAGGCCGCGGACTTCGACGCGCTGCTCCTGCCCGGCGGCTTCATGAACCCGGACTTCCTCCGGCAGAGCGCCCTGGCGCTGGACTTCGTGAAGGACGCGGACCTGTTGGACATGCCCATCGCGGTCATCTGTCACGGGCCGTGGCTGCTCGCGTCCGCGGGACTGCTGGAGGGCCGGCACCTGACGTCCTGGCCGGGCATCCGCAATGACATGGAGAACGCGGGCGCGCACTGGACGGACGAGCCCGTGGTGCGCGACAGCAACTGGGTGTCCAGCCGCGGGCCCCACGACCTGCTCGCCTTCGAGCACGCGATGGTGGAGCTCTTCGCGGAGCGCATGTCGCCCGCCATCGCCCGCCGCTCCACTGCGGAAGCCGCGCCGCGCTGGCCCCGCTGGCTCGCGGGTGGGCTCGCCGCCGCGGCCACGCTGGGCCTGGTCGCGCGCGGCCGCAAGGCCCTGGTCTAGCGACGAGCGCTCACATCCAGCCCAGCTGGAGCCGCGCCACGTCCGACATGCGGCTCTGGTCCCACTGCGGTTCCCACACCAGCTCCACGTGGGCTTCCTTCACGCCGGGCAGCGAGGACACCTTGGAGCGCACGTCCTCCACCAGCACCTGCCCCATGCCGCAGCCGGGCGCCGTCAGCGTCATCTCGATGTCCACGCGCTGACCGCCTTCGTCCATCGGCGTGGCCTTGCACGTGTACACCAGCCCCAGCTCCACGATGTTCACCGGGATCTCCGGGTCGTAGACCGTGCGGAGCTGCTCCCAGACCTGCTCCTCGTGGAACTCGCCGGGCGTGACGCTCTCATCGGTCGTCTTCGCCTTGGCGGCGTACTCCTCGCCCAGCACGTCCGCGTTCTTCTCGTCGATGCGGAACAGCTGGCCGTACGGATCCTGCACCGTGACGTTGCCGCCCAGCGTCTGCACCACCGTCAACTCCGAGCCCGCCGGCAGCAACACCTTGTCCCCGCTGGGGATGAGCATCGCGTCCACGTCGCGCTCGATGACCGTCATCGCGCCTCGCATGACCCCTCCCTACTCCGTCGACACCGACGTGGAGCGGCCGTCCAGCGCCGCGTTCAGCGTGTGCCACGCCAGGCTCGCGCACTTCACCCGGGCCGGGAATTCGCTCACGCCCGACAGCACCGCGAGCTTGCCCAGCGACTCCACGTCCACCTTGTCCGGCCCTTCGGTCACCAGCGTGTGCACGCGCTCGAAGAGCGCGTGCGCCTCTTCCCGTGTCTTGTCCTTCACCGCGCCCGTCATCAGCGACGCGGACGCCTTGGAGATGGCGCACCCCTGGCCCTGGAAGCCGATGTCGCGGATGACGCCGTCCTCCAGCTTGAGCGTCACGGAGAGCTGGTCGCCGCACAGCGGGTTGTAGCCCTCCGCCGCGCAGGTGGCGCCCTCCACCACCCGGAAGTTGCGCGGGCGCTTGGAGTGCTCCAGCACCACCTCCTGGTACAGGTCCTTGAGGTCCGAGCTCACGCGAACACCTCCTTCACCTTGTGCAGGCCCTTCACCAGCGCGTCCACGTCCTCACGCGTGTTGTAGAGCGCCAGCGACGCGCGCGCCGTGGCCGCCACCCCGAAGCGCTGCATCAGCGGCTGGGCGCAGTGGTGCCCCGTGCGGATGCAGATGCCCTCCTGGTCCAGGATGGTTCCCACGTCGTGCGGGTGGACATCCTCCAGCGTGAAGGACAACACGCCCGTCTTGTGCGGCGCCGTGCCCACCAGCTTGAGCCCCGGAATCGACTGGAGCGCGTCCGTCGCGTACGCGAGCAACCACTGGTCGTGCTGGGACACGTTCTCCATGCCCACGGCTTCCAGGTAGCGGATGGCCGCGGCCAGCCCCACCGCGCCCGCCATGTCCGGCGTGCCCGCCTCGAAGCGGTGCGGCACGCGGTTGTAGACGGTCTTCTCCATCGTCACGGAGAGGATCATGTCCCCGCCGCCCTGGTACGGCGGCAGCGACTCCAGCATGGCCAGCTTGCCGTACAGCACGCCGATGCCCGTGGGCCCGAAGAGCTTGTGCCCGCTGAAGGCGTAGAAGTCACAGCCCAGGTCCTGCACGTCCACCGGGAAGTGCGTCACCGACTGCGCCCCGTCCACCAGCACCGGGATGTTCTTCGCGTGCGCCTTGGCCACCAGCTCCTTGATGGGGTTCACGGAGCCCAGCGCGTTGGACACGTGCGTGATGGCCAGCAGGCGCGTCTTCTCCGTGAGCAGCGCGTCCACGGTGTCCATGCGCAGCTCGCCGCGCTCGTCCACGGGAATCACGCGCAGCTTCGCGCCCGCCGCGTCGCACACCATCTGCCAGGGCACGATGTTGGAGTGGTGCTCCATGGCGGAGATGAGCACCTCGTCGCCCGGGCCCACGTGCTTGCGGCCGTAGGTGGCGGCCACCAGGTTGATGGCCTCCGTGGTGCCGCGCACGAAGATGACCTCGCGCACGTCCTTGGCGTGGATGAAGCGGCGCACCGTCTCGCGCGCGTCCTCGAAGGCCTGCGTGGCGCGCTCGGAGAGGATGTGCACGCCCCGGTGCACGTTCGCGTTGTCGTGCGTGTAGTAGCGCGTGATGGCGTCCAGCACCGCCTGCGGCTTCTGCCCCGTGGCCGCGCTGTCCAGGTACACCAGCGGCCGGCCCCGCACCTCCTGCCGGAGGATGGGGAAGTCCGCGCGCACTCGCGCCAGGTCGAATCCAGGGCCGCTCATCCCATCACCTCCGCCGAACCCGGCAGCTTCTCCGCGAGCAACGCCTCCACCCGCGCGCGCACCGGACCCTCCGGTACCGCGCGCACCAGCTCGCTGGCGAAGGCCTGCGTCAGAATCCGCTCCGCCTCCACCTTCGGGATGCCGCGCGAGCGCAGGTAGAACAGCGCGTTGTCATCCAACCGGCCCACCGCCGTGCCGTGAGCGCACTTCACGTCGTCCGCGAAGATCTCCAACTGCGGCCGGGCGTCCACCTGCGCGCCCTCGGAGAGCAGCAGGTTGCGGCTCTGCTGGCTGGCGTCCGTCTTCTGCGCGTCCTCACGCACGCGGATCTTCCCGTGGAAGGTGCCGCGCGCGCGGTCGTCCAGCACGCCCTTGTAGAGCTCACGGCTGGAGCAGTGCGGCACCGCGTGGTCCAGGTCCGTGCGGTTGTCCAGGTGCTGCGTGCCCCGGCCCACGAACAGGCCGTTGAGCACGCACTCGCCGCCCTCGCCCGCGAAGGCCGCGTGCACTTCATTGCGAGCCAGCGCACCGCCAAACGAGAACGCGTGCGACTGGAAGCGGCTGTCGCGCCCCTGCCGCGAGTACAGCCCGCCCAGGTGCAGCGCGGTGTCACCCTCCGCCTGGAGCTTGAAGTGGCGCAGGCTGGCGTTGTCCCCCAGCGACACCTCCGTCACCGCGTTGGTGAACGTCGCGCCCGAGCCCAGGCTCGCGTACGTCTCCACCAGCGTGGCCTCGCTGCCTTCGCCCGCCACCACGACGATGCGCGGACTGGCCAGCACCGGCCCGTCGCCGCCGCGCGCGAGGAACAGCAACTGCACCGGCACCTCGCTCAGGGCGCGAGGCGCGAGCGTGAGCAGCGCGCCCTCTTCCAGCAGCGCCGCGTTGAGCGACGTGAAGGCATGCCCCGACGGCCGAGCGCGCTGGCCCAGCGTCTCCTGCAACAGCGCCCCATCCTCGCGCAGCGCCTGCGACAGCGGCTTGAGCACCACTCCGCGCGGCAGCCCCGCGAGCACCGACAGCGCCGGCACGAATCTCCCATCCACGAACACGAGCCGTGGACCGGGCAGCGCCAGCCGCGCCACCGCCTGCGCTACGTCCTCGCCCACGGACACGTCCCGCACGGGCTGGAACGGATGCGACGACAGCGTGGCCACGGGCGTGTACTTCCACTCCTCGTCCTTGGACGTGGGCAGACCGCGCGCCTGGAACTGGCTCAAGCCCTCCTCACGCAGCGCCTGGAGCCACGCAGGGACATCCGCGCGCGCCTGGAAGGCCCGGGCCACGTCCACGTAGTGGGACGCGCTCATGGCCGAGCCTCCTTCGCCTTACCGGCCCCCTCCCCGCCAATCCAGCCGTAGCCCTTCTCCTCCAGCTCCAGCGCCAGCTCGCGTCCCCCCGAGCGCACGATGCGGCCCGCCACCATCACGTGCACGTGGTCCGGCACGATGTAGTCCAGCAGCCGCTGGTAGTGCGTAATCATCACGATCGCCCGGTCCTTCGCGCGCAGCGCGTTCACGCCACCCGCGACGATGCGCAGCGCATCGATGTCCAGGCCCGAGTCCGTCTCATCCAGCAGCGCCAGCCGCGGCTGGAGCACCGCCATCTGGAAGATCTCGTTGCGCTTCTTCTCTCCGCCGGAGAAGCCCTCGTTCACGGAGCGGTTCATGAACGCCGCGTCCAACTGCACGAGCTTCGCCTTCTCCTTGGCCAGGGAGAGGAAGTCCATCGCGTCCAGCTCTTCCTCGCCCTTGGCGCGGCGCTGCGCGTTGAGCGCCGTGCGCAGGAAGTGCAGGTTGCCCACGCCGGGAATCTCCACCGGGTACTGGAACCCCAGGAACACGCCCGCCTTCGCGCGCTCCTCCGGCGGCGTGCCCAGCAGGTCCTTGCCGTCGAAGCGCACGGTGCCCTTCGTCACTTCGTACGTCTCACGCCCCGCCAGCACGCCCGCGAGCGTGCTCTTGCCGGAGCCGTTGGGGCCCATGATGGCGTGCACCTCACCAGCGCCCACCTCCAGGTTGATGCCCTTGAGGATGTCCTTGCCGCCCACGCGGGCATGCAGGTCCTGGATGCTCAACAACGACGCCATCACCCCACGCTCCCTTCCAGACTCACGCCCAAGAGCTTCTGCGCCTCCACGGCGAACTCCATGGGCAGTTCCTTGAAGACCTGCCGGCAGAAGCCGTTCACGATCATCGACACCGCGTCCTCCTGCGAGATGCCGCGCTGCCGGCAGTAGAAGAGCTGGTCCTCGCCAATCTTCGACGTGGACGCTTCGTGCTCCACCTGCGCGGTCGCGTTCTTCACCTCGATGTACGGCAGCGTGTGGGCGCCGCACTCGTCACCCAACAGCAGCGAATCGCACTGCGTGTAGTTGCGTGCGTTCGCCGCGCTCTTGAGCACCTTCACCAGGCCCCGGTACGTGTTCTGCCCGCGGCCGGCGGAGATGCCCTTGGACACGATGGTGGACCGGGTGTTCTTCCCGATGTGCACCATCTTCGTGCCCGTGTCCGCCTGCTGCCGGTGGTTGGTGAGCGCCACCGAGTAGAACTCGCCCACCGAGTCATCCCCCTTGAGGATGACGCTGGGGTACTTCCACGTAATCGCCGAGCCCGTCTCCACCTGGGTCCACGAAATCTTGGAGCGCTGGTGCGCGATGCCGCGCTTGGTGACGAAGTTGTAGATGCCGCCGCGCCCCTCCGCGTCGCCCGGGTACCAGTTCTGCACCGTGCTGTACTTGATGGACGCGCCGTCCAGCGCCACCAGCTCCACCACCGCCGCGTGCAGCTGGTTGGTGTCGCGCATGGGCGCGGTGCAGCCCTCCAGGTAGCTCACGGAGGCGCCTTCATCCGCGATGAGCAGCGTGCGCTCGAACTGGCCCGTGTCCGCCGCGTTGATGCGGAAGTACGTGGACAGCTCCATGGGGCACTTCACGCCCTTGGGCACGTAGCAGAACGAACCGTCGCTGAAGACCGCGGAGTTGAGCGCCGCGAAGAAGTTGTCGGAGAAGGGCACCACCGTGCCCAGGTAGCGCTCCACCAGCTCCGGGTGCTCGCGCACCGCTTCGGAGAACGAGCAGAAGATGACGCCCGCCTTGTAGAGCTTCTCCCGGAACGTGGTGGCCACCGACACGGAGTCGAACACCGCGTCCACCGCGACGTTCTGAAGGCGCTTCTGCTCCTCCAGCGGGATGCCCAGCTTCTCGTAGGTGCGGAGGATTTCGGGGTCGACCTCCGACAGGCTGTCCTTCTTCGGCTTCTGCTTCGGCGCCGAGTAGTAGCGGATGGCCTGGTAGTCGATGGGGTTGTACTTCACCGCCTGCCACGACGGCTCCTTCAGCGTGAGCCAGTGGCGGTACGCCTTCAGGCGCCACTCCAGCATGAAGGCCGGCTCGTTCTTCTTCGCGGACAGGACGCGGATGACGTCCTCGTCCAGGCCGGGCGGCAGCGTGTCCGACTCCACCTGGGTGACGAAGCCCGCCTGGTAGCCCTTGCGGGTGAGTTCCTGGATGGTTTCGGTGGTGCTCATGAGCGGACTCCCGTGACGGAAGCGGGAGCGCTGATGGACGCCGGCAGGCCCAGGCCCACCAGCCGCTCCGGCATGCGGGGCGCGGGCGCGCGCAGGTCCGCGAGCGTCAGCTTCCCCAGCGCTTCCTGGATGGCTTGGTTGATGAGGCGCCAGTGGCCTCGCACCTGGCAGACGGATTCCAGCTCGCAGGGGCCCGCGGGCTTGCCCTGGTGCTGGCCACACTCCGTGAGGGACACCGGCCCCTCCAGCGCGGACACCAGCTCCGCCAGCGAGATGGCCTCCGCCGGACGTGCCAGGCCGTAGCCGCCATTCGCCCCCCGGTGCGACACCACCAGACCCGCCTGCAACAGTCCCTTCAGGACCTTGCTCGCGGACGGAAGGGCGACATGCGTGCGCGCCGCCAGCTCTCGCGTGGTGCGGGTTTCCCCGTCCGCGCGCGCCAGCTCGGTCATCAGCACGATGCCGTAGTCGGTCATCTTGCTCATCCGGAGCATGTAGGGGTGTCTCCTGTGGCTGTCCGCGGGCCCGATGCCCGCGACGGCCTCTTATGTAATGTGGACCTGTTCAGTCCACATTCAAATCCAGAGCGCTTCCCTGCCCGTTACGTCGGGTGTGGGTTCGCCGCACTCCACCGAGCAAGCTAGGGTGGAGCCGTCCGCTTTTTGAGTCCGTCTCCCCCCGAGGAGCCCCACCGATGCGCCGTTCCCTCCCCCTCCTGCTCACCGCGCTGGCCCTGGCCCTGGTGGGTTGTGAGAAGAAGTCCGCCCCGGCCCCCGCGCCCGCGCCCGCCACGCAAGAGGGTGGCGCCACGGCCGCTCCGCCGGGACCTCCGCCGGCGGGCAGCATCCTCATTGGCGAGGTGGGCAGCCTCACCGGCTCCGAGGCCACCTTCGGCATCTCCGCGCGCAACGGCATCGACCTGGCGCTGCAGGAGGCCAACGCCGCGGGCGGCGTGCGCGGCCAGAAGCTGGTGGTGCGCGTCTACGACAGCCAGGGCCGGCCGGAGGAAGGCGCCCAGGCCGCCACGCGCCTCATCGCGCAGGACAAGGTGGTGGCGCTGCTGGGTGAAGCCGCGTCGTCCGTGTCCATGGCCATGGCGGACAAGGCGCAGGCGGGGAAGGTGCCCATGATTACGCCCACCTCCACCAGCCCGGAGGTGACGAAGAAGGGCGACTACATCTTCCGCGTCTGCTTCATCGACCCGTTCCAGGGCCTGGTGATGGCGAAGTTCGCGCGGGAGAACCTGAAGCTGTCCAAGGTCGCGGTGCTCACGGACAACAAGAGCGCCTTCTCCGTGGGGCTGGCGGAGGTCTTCAACCAGAAGTTCAAGGAGTTCGGCGGCACCATCGTCGGCAACGAGAGCTACTCCAAGGGCGACACGGACTTCCGCGCGCAGCTCACGTCCATCAAGAACCTGAAGCCGGAGGCGGTGTTCGTCCCGGGCTACTACACGGACGTGGGCATCATCGCGAGGCAGGCGCGCGAGGTGGGCCTGCGCGTGCCGCTGCTGGGCGGTGACGGCTGGGACTCCGACAAGCTGTACGAGCTGGGCGGCTCCGCGCTGGAGGGCAGCTACTTCTCCAACCACTACTCGCCGGACAACCCGGACCCCGTCGTGCAGAACTTCCTGAAGACGTACAAGGCCGCTTACGGAGCCGTGCCGGACAGCGTGGCGGTGCTGGCGTACGACGCCGCGCGCCTGCTGGTGGATGCGATGAAGCGCGCGCCGGACACTTCGGGCCCCGCGCTGCGAGATGCCATCGCGTCCACGAAGGACTTCCCGGGCGTGGCGGGCACCATCAACCTGGACGCCAACCGCGACGCGGTGAAGCAGGCCGTGGTGATGAAGGTGGAGGGCGGCAAGGCGGTGTTCGTCACCACCGTGAAGCCCTGAGCCGCTTCCGGCCGCCCGTCCCCGGCGTCAGGGGATGGGCGACTGGATGATGTAGTAGATGGACTGGAAGTAGGTGTTGAGGGCCCGCAGCAGTTGGACGAGGAACGGCCAGCTCATCACGGTGAAGCCGAAGAACGCCGCCGTGATGACGCCGTACTCCGACATGGCCTGGCCACGCTGGAGGGCCTGCTTCAGGCTAGTGCGCGTCTTCTTCACCGGGCGCCTCCATCTTCGTGTCGCCGCCGCCCTTCTTTCCCGTGCGGCACTGGTTCATGCACTTGTCGCGCGCCTGGCCGGCGACCTTCATGCAGTAGGGGATGGCGTTCTTCGCCTTCTCCTTGCAGACCTTCTCGAACTTCGCCTTGTCGTCCGCGCAGCGGCGCTCGCAGCTGGGGCCAGCAGCCAAGGCCTGCGGGGCCCACAGCAGCGCGCCCACGCTCAGGGACAGGGCCAGGACCGGGTTCTTGAAACGCTTCATCACTCGTCACTCTCTCCGCGCCGCGTTCACGGCGCGGCCTGGGCCCGCATCAGGGACAGGTGGAAGTCCACCGACTGCTGCGCGGCGGGTTGCCTCAAGGTGGCCTGTCCGCGCAGCCCCGTGCGCGTCAGGCTCAGCTGGGTCTCCTGGAAGCCCTCCTCCTCACGGGCCTCCGTCACGCTCCAGCCCTGGTCGCGCAGTTGCGCGCGGTAGGCCTGCTCCGCTTCGGAGAGCGTGGTGTCAGGCACCCGGCCCGACACGGTGATGCTGGTGGCGCCCTCCATCCGCAGGGACAGGGACGCCACGTCCTGAAGGCCCCGGGGCACCGGGACGCCCGAGGGCACCCGGCCGGCGCGCTCCAGGTAGTTGCGCATGCGCGCCGAGGAGACGAAGACCAGGGTTTCGCCCCCCTGGTGCAGCGTGGACATCAGCCGCACCTCGTCATCCTTCGGGACCCAGTACCCCACGTAGCCGGCGTTGTCGTTGAAGCGCACGCCCACGACGGGCAGGCCCTCGTCCAGGATGACCTTGCGGTAGTGCTGCAGCACCTGGTCCGACGAGTCCTGCGTGGAGAACCACGCCACCGCGATGGGCGTGTCCGGCCCCAGGTAGTCCGCGGCCAGCGCCTCCGGGCGTCCGGCCTTGGGATAGGGCGGGAAGTACGTCAGCGTGCGGGCCAGGACGGCCTCGTCCCGCTTGGAGCGCGTGGGGCCGCTCTGCGCCGCCGTCGCCTCCTGGTCCAGTTCGTCCGCGGCGGCCTCCGCCCGCTCCAGCTCCGAGCGGGCGCCCCCGTAGCGCGCCTCCTCCATGCCCATGCCGATGAGGACGCCCGCCACCGCCACCGTCACCAGCACCGACGCGGTGCGAAAGGCGGGATGCGCGGTCAGCGCCTTCAGCACGACTCCGGATCCTTGCACCCCATGTACCATTCACCCCGCTGCCCGTGCTTGTAGGTGTTCTGGTTCTTGTCGTTGTCCCAGTCACGCCACTCCTGGTTGAAGTAGCGGGTGCTGCCCTCCTGGTCCACGGTGTTGGCCGGGGTCTGCATGTTGGCCAGGTGCGGGTGGATGGACACGTACGGGTTGTTGGGCGAGTCCTCGAACATGAAGAGCATGGCGCCGTCCAGCAGGTCCTGCGTCAGCGCGCTGCGGAAGTCCATCATGCTGCTCTTCATGGTCATGGCGCCGGTGACGTTCGAGTACACGTAGTCCACGCGCTCGTAGAACTCACCGCTGGAGTCCGACGGGGAGATGTCCGCGTCCTCCGTCAGCGCCCAGGTGTCGGTGATGATGCTCATGCGCTGTTCCTTGAGGAAGTACGCATTGCCGCCCGCGCTCATCTCGCCCTCCTTGCCCGCCTGGGCGTTCGAGTGGACGTTCCCCTCGCCCTTCCAGTTCTTCTTGGTCAGCTCCTTCTTGCTGAACTCCGGAAGGAACTGCTCGGGCAGCAGGTAGTTCTCCACCACCGCGCGGGCGGAGCACTCGATGTAGCCGCCGTTGGTGAACTGGCCCTGGTACTGGCCGGCCAGGCCGCCCAGCGACGCCGCGCCGGTGTCCGGCGCCTCGCACGTCACCTGCTTGGCCTTGTCGTTCATCCAGCACACGTGGGCGACGACCGCCAGGTGGTGGTCCAGGTCCTCGCAGTCCGCGTAGTTGCTGCCGGACATGGCGTCCGGCCGGTCGATGCCGGACTCGTGGTCGCAGTAGGTGAGGCGGGCGTTGTGCTGCACGTTGGAGCTGCCGCCCTGGGGGCCGCTGCCGCCGCCGCCGCTCTGCTTGAGCGCCTTGGTGTAGTCCTGCGTGGTGAAGTCCCAGATGGTCGTCACCGCGGCCTCCTGGGCATCCAGCGAGTAGCGCAGGAGGTCGTCCAGGAAGAGCGCGTACATGAAGATGGGGATGAGGACGATCATCGAGAGCGCCATCTCCACGGAGGCGGCGCCCCGGACGCGGCGGCTCTGCGGGTGCACGGAGCTCATAGGGCCAGGTCCTTGGCGCCCGCGAGGTCCGCCGCGTCGCTGTTGCCGGCGCGGTTGAGCACGCGCGAGGCTTCCTGCGCGGTGAACGGGTGCAGCTTCACGCGCCAGTAGGGGTTGAAGAGGCCCGGGGCCTCCTTCCAGCCGTTGGGGCCCAGGCGGTGGTAGTAGACGAGCGCCTTGGAGAGCGCCGCGCCTTCGCCGGGCGCCAGCTGCAGCTTTCCGTCGCCCTGGGCGCCGTGCGTGAGCGTGAAGGAGCCGGTGTCGTTGAGCTCCCACGGCGCCTTCTTCGGGTCACCCACGAAGAACTGCTTGGTGACGTAGCTGTAGACGTGCGGCTGGCCCCAGTCCGTGTCCGGGTTGTCGTCCGCGCGGAACTTCATGAAGCAGTTGCCGCTGGCCGTGCAGGACATCAGGTCCTTGGTGTTGATGCCCTTGAACTCGTCGTGCTGGCCGCTGTGGGCGCCGGAGGGCTCGTGGCTGCCGCCGTTCTCGCTGCTCTCCACCACGGCCTTGTAGGTGCCCACGCCGAAGCCGTGGCGCCACTGCGACAGGAGGGTGCCGTGCTCGTCCGCGACCACGACCTTGCCCTCGTTGCCGGTGACCTGGCCGGGGCCGTGGATGTTGCTCTTCGTCTGGGCGACCTTGGCCGTGCCCTGGTGGCCCATGATGACGTGCGTGCCCTCACCCGGGATGTCCTTGAGCAGGTCCTTGATGAAGTCGCTTTTGAAGTAGGTGGGCAGCCCGTTCATGATGACGGGCAGGCTGCGGTTGGCGGCCCAGCTGGGGCGAGAGGCGTTGGAGATCTCCGTCATCACCTGGGCGCGGGCCTTGTTGCTGGAGTTGGCGCGCGAGCAGTTCATGCCATCCACCGCGCAGTCGAACTCCTCGCCGTTGAGCCCGCCCACGGACGAGTCGAGCGAGTTGGCGCCGGGGACGTTGTAGTCGGTCAGGTTCGACAGGTTCGCGGACTGTCCACCGCGCACGGCGCTGCGCGCCTTGCTGTGGGCGGACTTCTGCGAGTCATGGATGCTGTTCGCCATCTTGTTCAGGTCCTGGATGACCTTGTTGAACTTGTCCTCCACGTCCTTGACCTTGGAGTCGTAGTCGCTGGCCTTGGAGCTGTAGTCCATGGCGATCATCAGCGCTTCAATCGCGTCGAAGCAGTGCTGGAAGTTGTAGGGCGGGCACTGCGCCACCTCCAGGGCCGCGACGATGAAGAAGCTCATCTGCCCGGCGCGCATCATGTCGCCGGTGGCGCTGGCGGCGGCCATGTACGCGTGCGCGGACGTCATGCCCACGTAGGAGGACGCGATGGCCCGGTTGCTGGCCGCGTAGTAGTTGAGCGCGCGCGCCTCCACGACGCCCATGGAGTAGGCGAGCGCGTCGCTGTGCTGCTGCAGGCTCATCTTCTCCCGCAGGGCGTGGCTCAGGTTGAAGCTCAGCGTCGTCATCAACGCGAGCAGGAGGAACGACAGGCACGCGAGCACCAGGGCCTGGCCCCGGTGGCGGCGCTTGGGCCGGGAGGCGGACCTCACGGTTCGAACGGGAAGATGCATTCGTTCTCCTCCGGAAGTTCCTTCTGGGTGAGGTAGATGTTGGAGTGCATCCGCATGATGTACGTGGCGCGGATGGGCAGGATGTAGAGCTTGTTGTCCGCCGCGGAGTCGTACTTGGACATCTTCTTGACGATGAACTCGTCGCGGTCCGAGTCCTTGCCCAGGCGCAAGACGTACGGCAGGTCCCGGCCGCGCGCGATGTTGTAGATGACCATGTCCGCGAACGGGATGGGCATGCGGTAGTTGAACGTCACCTGCACGCTCAGCTTGGTGCGCAGGCTGTCCGCCCAGCCGCCTTCTCCGGAGGCGACCTTCGGATCATCGAAGTCCATCTCCTTGTTGCCATGGGAGCCGGAGCCCATGTTCCCCTTGAGGGGGCCGCAGATGGTGACCTCCGCGAACTTCAGGCCGGAGGCGTCGTTCATCTTGTTCTTGGAGATGTCCCCGGATTCGAACTTGGACTTGAAGTCACCGGCGCTGGTGATGGGCTTGATGATCTCCGCGCCCCCGCTGGCGGCCGTGCTCACCATGGGCAGCAGCACCGCCAGTGCGGCCTTCTCCATGGTGGGGATGTCCGCGTTGTGCAGGGAGCCGGCGCGCACGGCCTTGTAGGCCGCGTACTTCGTGAGGAGCCGGGCCTGGTGCATCAACCCCAGTTGGAGGATGCCCAGCAGCATGAACACGAACAGGGGCAAGACGATGGCCGTCTCCACCGCCGCCTGGCCTGATTCGTTGCCGCGCCTCATGCTTCGCCCCTGTACTGAAAATACCCCAAGGTGGGAGTCTTCCCGACCCATTGTGCCGTTACCATACCGCCCGTAGGTTCGGCGGGAATCGGCCAAGTGGCCGGGAATGCAGGCCCGGCCACCGGGCTTGCGGACATTATCGGGCCGGCCGGGGCCCTGGGTGCTTGACGCTGTGCGTATGCCATGGTTGGCACGGGCATTCGCGTTGAGACGCAGGGAGACGAATCGCATGAACTGGCACGTGGCGAAGCGAATGGGCGTGGTGCTGGCGGTGGCGTTGCTGGCGGCCTGCAGTGACGACGGCGAGGGCGGCGGCAAGACGGACGGAGGCACCACCTCCGATGGGGGCACCAACACCGGCAAGTCCCTGGGGCCGGGCCTGGGCCGTTCGAAGGACGACCCGACGGGGCAGGCCTTCGCGCTGCCGGCGGGGCTGACCCTGGAGAACCCCATCGTCGCCTACGTGCCGGAGAACCCCGAGGACTGCGACGACAAGTACTCGGACGAGGCCAATGGCACGGGCGAGGAGGTGCGGGTGTGCCTCATCTTCAACAACACCACGAGCACGCCCATCACCGTGACGCTGCCGCCGGGGCTCATCCTCAAGTCGACCAGCGACGACGTGCAGAACGGCATCATCGTGCAGACGGTCAGCATCGTGGTGCCGCCGGGTGAGCGCTACTTCGCCCCGCTGTTCGCCTACTGCGTCAACCAGGACCGCTCCACGACGGGCCTGGACGACCGGTATGAGCTGGGGCCCGCCGTCACGCACAAGGACTTCCAGGAGGTGTTCACGCTCCTGGCGGGCAAGAAGCTCACGCGTGAAGCCGCCGCTCGCGTCCAGACCGTGGTCCACCACGTGTCCCAGGGCGAGGGGCTGTCCGCCGCCGACCGCGCCACCCTGCAGAGCCTGTAGCCCCGCACCCGAGGTCCTTCGTCCGGCGGGCCTTCACCGCCGCCGGGCAATCTCCTGGATGAGCGCCACGTAGCGGCGCTGCTGGGGGTTGAGCTTGAAGGCCTTGCGGAGGGCATCCTCCGCGAGCGCCCACTGGCCCTCGCCCCGGGCCACGTCGCCCAGGAAGGCCCAGCCCTCTTCCAGGCCGGGCTCCTGGCGCGTCAGCTCCTGGAGCTCCTGGAGCACCAGCCGGCCGTGCGCCTCCGGCTTCATGAGGTAGCGCGCCCAGGCGCGGTGGGCCTGGTACAGCGGACGGGGGTCGATGTCGCAGGCGTATTCGAAGTACTCGAAGGCACCCGCGAAGTTGCGCGCCTCCAGGCGCCGCTTGGCCTCGTCGAACTGGGTGGTGGCGTCCAGCAGGTCCGTGCGGATGCGGAACTGCTCCGCGGTGGAGGGCCGGCCGGTGTTGCTGCGCGCCTTCTCCCGGTGCGCCTGCCGGCGCTTCTTCCACAGCGCGTTCTGCTCCGGCTCCGACAGCAAGCCGTAGGCCCGCGCGTACGCGGCGAGCATCCCTTCCGCCTTCTCCTTCAGCTCCGAGGTCTGGAAGCGCAGCGGAGAGAAGCGGTCCGCGGCGGCGAGGAACGCCTTGCGCAGCGC
This sequence comes from Corallococcus sp. AB030, assembly GCF_003668965.1. Lineage (NCBI taxonomy): Bacteria > Pseudomonadati > Myxococcota > Myxococcia > Myxococcales > Myxococcaceae > Corallococcus > Corallococcus sp. AB030. The sequence continues at coordinate 5,357 of NZ_RAWQ01000163.1, read as the reverse complement.
CACCGGCTGCACGTCCTCCGGCACGTCCAACAGCGCGAACGGATCCAGGCCGCGGTGGTTGAGGAACGCGCCCACGAGCGCGTTGCGCGCGGCCTCGTCCTCGTCCGCGAAGGGCGTGCCGGACGGGGCCTGCGCCGGCACGGGCACCGGCGTGGAGACGGGCTCCGGGGCGGGCGCGGCGGCGGGGGCCTTGCGGGCCAGCTCCTCGGCTCTCGCGTCCGCGTCCTCCGCGAAGCCCGCCACGCCCAGCAGGCACAGCGCGTAGAGCCGGCGCAGCACGGAGTCCATCTCGAAGCCGGTGCGCTCCAGCAGCTCGTTGAAGGTGGGCCGCTGACGCAGGGCCTGGAACAGGCGCGCGTCCTTGGAGGACAGCTTGGGGGCGGACTCCACGCCGGGCATCTGCCCGAAGCGGCGGTCGTCCGTGAAGGTGAAGTGCGTGGCGACGGTGTCGAAGGGCAGCTGGGTGGAGACGCCCGTGAGGATGAGCTGCGCGGTGTTGGCGCGCACGGTGGCGTCCGGGTGCTCCACGTCCGCGATGAGGCGGTACTTCGCCTCCGTCCAGCGGAAGCAGTCCAACAGCTTGTGCGCCAGGTTCGCCTGGAGCTGCTTGTAGAGGTCGAAGGGGCTGATGAGCCCCTTCTGCACGAGCAGCCCGCCCAGCTGCATGCCCGAGGACACGCTCTCCGCCAGGGACTTCTGGTAGTCGCCTTCAGTCAGGCGGCCCTTCTCCACCAGGTACTTGCCCAGCGTCTCGTGCAGGAGGTTGGAGTTGCACCCCACCGGCGCGCCGTCCTCGAAGGTGATGCGCTTCTCGCGCTGGCGCACCTTGAGCTCCAGCGTGCAGGTGCGCTCCTCCACCATCAGCGCATGCAAGAGCAGCGGGAAGGGCGTGTCCGCCAGCAGGCCCTCGCGCTGGCGCAACACCTGGGACGGCAGGGGGAACATGCGCGGAAAGCCTACTACTACTCCGCGTCGTCGCCGCCCATGTCGTCCGCGGCGTAGGGCTCATCCTCATAGACGCCGTAGGGGCCGTAGGTGTCGTGAGTGGGCAGGAAGCGGGTCAGGTACGCCCCCACGCCCATGAACACCAGGGCCACGGCGGCGTACGTCAGCGGGCGGGACGGACGGGCCCGGTACGCCCACCAGCGGTCGCGGCGCTTCTGGAAGCGCGGGGCGATGGCGTACTCGCGCCAGGCGGCGTCGCGGGCGTCCTTTGCCTCGATGTCCAGCCCCTCCTTGTCCAGCGCGCGCGACAGGAGCACGCGCCCCTCCACGGAGCCCTGACGCACCTGGAGGAAGCGCTCCAGGGCCTCACGCGCGCCCTTGAAGTCGCCGCGCAGGAGGCGGAAGCGGCCTCGCTCCAGGTCGATGGCGCCCTGGCGGTAGTCGGCGTCCAGGCGCTCGGCCTCGGTGAGCAGCAGCTCGCCCCGGGGCGCGTCGCCCGCGCCCAGGTAGGCCACGCCCAGCAGGTAGAGGGTGTCCACGTCGTCGTCGCCCGCGTCCAGGTTGGGGCGCAGCAGGTCCACCGCCTCCTGGTAGCGCTTCTGGCCCACGCGGATGTCGGCCAGCTCCGCGCGGGCGCGGCGGTCGTGGGTGTTGGTGAGGATGGTGCCCGCGAGCTCCCCCGCGCGCTGCCACCGCTTGAAGGCGCGCATGGGGCTGGGCAGCACCTGCAACGTGAACCGGTCCGCCGCGAACAGCAGCACGGCCAGCAGCCCCAGGGACAGCAGCGGGCTGCCCGTCAGCATGGTGAGGCCCATCCACATGAACCACTTGGTCAGCACGGTCGACTCGTCCTTCCTGGATCCACCTACAGCAGCCGCGCGCAGATGGCGCTGTGCACGTCCGCCCCCCGCTCCGTCAGGGCCAGCCTGCGGCCATGACGCGTGGCGAAGCCGTGGGCCACCAGCCGCTCCACCTCCGCGCGCCGGGGCTCCACGGGCTGGCCGTATCGCTCACAGACGGCCTCCCAGTCCACCCCCGACACCAGGCGCAGGCCCATGCTCAGCCGCTCGGCGAAGAGCTCCTCGGGGCCCAGGTCCTCGCGGCTCGCCTCCGGGAGCCTCCCCTCCTCCACCGTGCGCAGGTAGGCCTCCGGGCTCCGGAGGTTCACGTAGCGGTGGGGCGTGGGGGACAGCAGCATGCCGGTGGCGCCAACGCCCAGGGCCAGGTACTCGCCGCCGGTCCAGTACAGCGCGTTGTGACGGGAGCCGAGGCCGGGGCGTGCGTGGTTGGACACCTCGTAGCGGGTGAGGCCGTGCGCGCCGTACACGTCGCGCACCACCTGGGCCATGGCCACCACGTCGTCGTCCTCCGGCAGGGAGAGCTCGCCGCGGTCCAGTTGCTTGGACAGCGGCGTGGACTCCGCCAGCACCTCGCGCTCCACCGTCAGCGCGTAGGTGGACAGGTGCTCCGGCTCCAGCGCCACCGCGCGGCGTGCGTCCGCCTCCACCTGCGCGACCGTCTGGCCGTGCACGCCGTAGATGAAGTCCATCGCCACCACCGGGAAGGCCGCCTGACGCGCCGCCGCCACCGCGCCCTCCACCATGGCGGCGTCGTGCGCGCGGCCCAGCGCCTTCAGCGTCTGAGGCTGGAAGGACTGCACGCCCAGGGACAGCCGGTTGATACCCGCGGCGCGGTAGCCGGCGAAGCGCTCCGCGTCCGCGCGCTCCGGGTTGCCCTCCAGCGAGACTTCCAGGCCGGGGGCGAGCGACATGCGCGCGGCGATGCCCTCCAGCACGCGCGCCACGTGGCGGGGGTGCCACAGGGACGGCGTGCCGCCGCCCAGGAAGAGGGACTCCAGCGGCTTCGTGCGCAGCGACGGGTCGGCGGCGAGGCGCGCGTCCAGCTCCGCCAGCACCGCGTTCGCGTAGCGCTCCTCTGGCACCTGGCGCGCTACCGCCACCGCGAAGTCGCAGTAGGGGCACTTGGCCAGGCAGTACGGGAAGTGCAGGTACAGCCCGAAGCGGGCCGCCTGCATGCCCGTCAATGGGTCCGTGGGCGCGGCGAAGGACATGGAGGTCCAACCTCTACTTCAGAGCCTTCAATTGCGCTTCCAGCCGCGCCACCTTCGCCTTGGCACTGGCAGCCGATTCGAGCGCTGCCTCGGCCGCCATCAGCTTGCGCTTCATGGAGGCCACGTCCGCCTTGAGCTGGTCGCGCTCCGCCGCCAGGTCCGCGGGTCCGTCCGCGCCGGCGGCAGGGGCCGCCGCGAGCTTCGCTTCGAGCGCCTGACGGGCCGCCTGCTCCGCCTTGAGCGAAGCGCTGACCTGGGCGAGCCGGGCCTCCAGCGCGGCCTTCTCCGCCTGCCGTGTGTCACCCGCCTGGGCCTGGGGTTCGCCGAGCTTCGCCTCCAGCGCGGCCCGCTCCACGTGCTCCGCTTCGAGCGCGGCGCGAGCCTCCTCGAGTTGCGACTCCAGCGCCGCCTTCACGCCCTGCTCCTCCAGCAGCGTGACGTCGGACTGCGCGAGCTTCGCCTCCAGCAGCGCCTTCGCGTTCTGCTCCGACGTGAGCTTCGCTTCGAGCGCGGCCTTCGCCGCGTCCAGGTCCTTCACGCGGGCCGCCTGCGCTTCGGCGACGCGCCGCTTGGACTCGGAGGCTTCCAGCGCGCCCTCCACCATCTTCACGCGCTGCTGGAGCCGGTCCACCTTGTCCGCTTCCGCGCGGGCCGCCTCCAGCTGCTCGCCGAGGGAGACCAGCTCATCGCGCTGGCCGTCATGTCCCGCGCTCAGCGCCTCGGCGCGGCCCTCGGCCTCGGCGGCCTGCACCCGGGCGTCCGCGATCTCGGCTTCCACCGCCTCACGGCGGGCGCGCTCCAGCGACAGCTCCTCCTGGGCCTTGGCGACCAGGGCCTGCTGGCGCTGCACCTCCGCCTCGCGCTGGCCCGCGGCCGTCTCCAGCATGGACACGCGCGCGGAGTAACCCACGCGCTCCGCCTGCGTGGTGGCGAGCTTGCGCTCCACGGCGGCCAGCTGCTGCTGGTGCGCCTCACGCTCGGTCTGCGAGGCCGTGGACCGGGCGGTGAGCTCCGCCAGCTGGGCCTCCAACGCCGCCGCCTTCGCCTCGGCCTCGTGGACCCGGACCTCGGCCTCGTGCACCGCTTCGCCGAGCGCCGCCGCGTCCGACTCCATCCGGTCGCGCAGCGAGACCTGTTCGACCTCCGCGGCCTCCAACACCTCGCGCAGGGAGGCCAGCTCCGACTCGGTCATGCGCGCGCGGACCTCCGCGGCCTCGACCTCCGAGCGCGCGGCTTCACGCGCCTGGGCGACCTCCGCCTCCAGCTCGCGCACGCGCGCCTGGACCCGGGCGACCTCCGCGGCGCGGCCCTCCAGGGCACTTCTGAGCGAGGGCAGCTCCGCGGCCTCCGCCGTGCGCGCGGTGAGCGCGGCGCGCAGACCCACCGCGTCCGCGTCCTTCAGCGCGAGCGCGCGCTCCAGCTCCGTCACCTGCGTCTGGAGCGTCTTGAGCCCGTCCTCCACCACCGCGAGCTGCCGGCGCGCGGCGTCCCGCTCGCCCTCCATCCCCTTCGCGTGGGTTTGCGCCTCCTCCAGCGAGCTGCGCGACCAGTCGCTTTCGCTCTCCAGGGCACCCATGGCGCCCTTCGCCTCCGAGAGCGCCGTCTCCAGCTGGCTGATGTTGAGCGCCTGCGCGTCGCGCTCGGTGGTCAGCCGCTCCACGTCCGCGAGCAGCGACTGGTACTGCTCCTGGACCGCCTCCAGCGCGCCCTGCGCCTCGGACTTGCCGGAGGCCAGCTCCGCCATGCGGTCCTGCGCGAGCCCCAGCGCCTCCTTCGCGCCGACCAGCTCCTCCGCCATCGCCCCGCGCGACTCGCGCTCGGCGTGGAGCTCCTCCGTCAGCCGGGGGACCTCCGACTCCACCTCCGCCAGCGCGCGCGTGAGGTCCTTGCGGTCCGCCTCCGACGCGGCGAGCTCCGCCTCCAGCGAGGCGACCTTCGCCTGGGCCAGCTTCAGCCGCTGCTCGTCCTGCGCCGGGGCACCACCGCCGCCCTCCTTGCGCGCCTTCTCCAGCGAGGCCTTGAGCTGGGTGACTTCGCCCTCGCGCTCGGCGTACAGCGCGCGCGCCCGGGCCAGGGTCTCCGTCTTCTGCTTCAGGATGCCCCGGAAGAACTCCAGCTTTTCCTCCGGCGAGCCTCCCATGGGCAGCCGGGGCTCGGCGGGCTCCGCGAAGGGGTCCCCCTTGCCGGGGCTGCGCGCCGCGGCCGCCGGGGACGGAGGCGTGGTCGTGGGCAACCCTCCACCCCCGATGGGCGCGGGGTTCGTGGGCACCCGGACAGCGGGCGCGGCGGCAGGGGCCGCGGGCAAGCCTGCGGCGGGCCGCCGGGGCGGCAGGGGGGGAGG
>NZ_RAWQ01000162.1:0-25851 GCF_003668965.1 Corallococcus sp. AB030 | reverse complement strand
GTCTCGGCCCTCGCCAGCAGGGCCACCCCTCCGATGAGGGTGAGGAACACCTCCACGAAGCTGAGGAACAGGGCGAGTCCCAGCGACATCACCCCATGGCCCTCCGGGAAGCTGCGGCGCGGGTCGCTCTGGCCATACTGCACCTGGATGCGGTCCCCGGGGCGCAGCCGCTTCCACAGCTTCGAGGAGATGTTCCGCCGGTGCTCCTGGCGCTCACCGCCCTGGGGCGTGAAGGCGTAGACGAGGATGTAGTCGCTGTCATCCGAGGCCGCGAGGAACTCCTTCTTCACCACCGTGCCTTCCGCGTGCAGCCCCTCCGCCAGGAGGGCCATGTCCCGCCGGTACGACCCCCAGGTCAACACCAGCATGGACGCGCCCAGCACCACGAACGTCGCACCCAGGACCCGCGCCGCGAAGAGAGCCACGCCGTGCCTCCTGCCCGCCTTTTAAGCGGGCACCCGGCGACGCGAAACGGCAATGCCCTCCACGCCCCGCCGTAGAGCCAGCGCGCGGGTCCCTCCCTGGCGTCGCGTTCGCCGAAACGCCATGCTCCCGCGCGTCCTGTCCGGAGGTACGCACCGTGTCCCTGTTCGATGCCGTCGCCGCGGGTGACCGCGCCGCCCTGAGCGCCCAGCTCGACGCGGGCGCGGACCCCAACCCCTTCGACGACGAGGGCCGTACGCCGCTGATGATGGCCGCGCGCTCGGGTCAGGACGACCTGGTGCAGGCGCTCCTGGAGGCCGGCGCGGACCCCACGCTGCCGGACTCCGTGGGCGAGACACCGTTCGTCGCCGCCGCCGCCTACGGCCACTTCCGGGTCTGCGCGCTCCTGTCCCCGCACGCCACCGCCGACGAGAAGGACATGGCGCGCACGCTGCTCAAGAACCAGGGCATCGACGAGATTCCCGCGCGTCCCTCGCGAGCGTCCGAGGTCGCGCCCGACGACTTCCGCCGCAAGCTCGCCTCCGCGGGCGCCTACGTCGCGGGCAAGCTGGGCGACGCCGGCGCCACCAAGCGCCTGGAGCGCGTGCTGCGCTCGGAGGGCAACGCGCCCAAGGGTCCCTTCAAGGGCCGCAAGTAGTCTTCCAGCCCGGAAAGGCGAAGGGCCCGGCCGCTCCCACCGTGGGGAGCCACCGGGCCCTCGTCACATCTGGAGCCGGACCTGCGTTACTCCGGCTTGGCGCTCACCACGGGGCTGGGGCTCACGGTGCCGCCCTTGTTGGTGGTCTCCATGGAGTCCGCGACCAGCTCGGTGATGTCCTTGATTTGGATCTGCTCACGACCGGTGTCGTTCTTCGCGTCGTTGAGCATCGTGGAGCAGAACGGGCAGGCCACCGCGACGATGCCCTTGCCGCCCGGCTCCTTGTAGTCGCCCACCATGCCCGGCTTCTTCTTGTCCGCGGCGTCGGGGTAGGGCGTGTTGGGATCCTCCGCGTGCTTGAGCGTGAGGGCCGCCTCGTTGATGCGGTTGTGGTTGATGCGCGTGCCGATGTGCTCTTCCATCCACATCCGGCCGCCACCGGCGCCGCAGCAGAAGCCCTCGCGCTGGCTGCGCTGCATCTCCACCACTTCCAGGCCCGGGATGCTCTTGAGCACTTCACGGGGCGCGTCGTACACGCCGTTGTGCCGGCCCAGGTAGCAGGGGTCGTGGTAGGTCAGCTTCGTTCCGGCGTTCATCACCGAGGACAGCTTGATGCGCTTGTCCTTGAGCAGCTCGTTGATGAGCTGCGTGTGGTTGATGACGCGGTACTCGCCGCCGAACTCCGGGTACTCGTTCTTGATGGTGTTGAAGCAGTGCGGGCACTGCGTGATGACCGCCTTCACGCCCATCGCGTTCCAGGACTCGACGTTCGTCTTGGCCAGCGTCTGGTACAGGTACTCGTTGCCCATGCGGCGCGCGGAGTCGCCGTTGCACATCTCCTGCTTGGACAGCGTCGCGAAGGACACGCCCGCCTCGCGCATGATCTTCACCAGCGCGCGGCTCACCTTCTTCTGCTTGTCGTCGTAGCTGCCCGCGCAGCCCACGAAGAACAGGTACTCGTACTCGCCGCCGTCACCCCAGGTGGGCAGCGCCAGGTCCGCCGCCCACTCGTCGCGCTGGTCCTGGCCGATGCCCCAGGGGTTGCCCTGGCGCTCCATGCCCTCGAACACGCGCTGGATTTCCGCCGGGAACTCCGCCTTCACCTGCACCTGGTAGCGGCGCATGTCGATGAGGCGCGGGACGTTCTCGATGAACACCGGGCAGGCCTGCTCGCACCAGCCGCAGCTCGTGCACGCCCACACCGTCTCCGCCTTCAGCGCGCTGCCGATAATCTCAGGCAGGGGCTCCTTCACGCCGTTGGGGCCGTAGCCTTCCTCCACCCAGCGCTCGTTGTCCCAGAGCCAGTGCTTCAGGTCCTGGTTCACGGCCTTGTGCGTGAGCGGCTTGCCCGTGATGTACGTGGGACAGTGCGTCTGGCACCGGCCACACTCCGTACAGGAGTACAGGTCCAGGCCGTTCTTCCAGGTGAGGTCCTTCACCGTGGCGGCGCCGAACTCCTCCTTCTCCAGGTTGGGCGTGGGCAGCTTGCCGGTGGAGTGCGTGCGCTGGAAGAAGACGTTGGGCAGGCCCGTGATGATGTGGAAGTGCTTGCCCAGCGGCAGGAAGTTCAGGAACGCCAGGATGATGGTCAGGTGGATGAAGAAGCCCGCCACGCCCAGCACGTGCGACGCCGTCACGCCCAGGGGCATCATCGCCAGGCCCGTCAGGCTGGTGACGGGCTCCCACCACACCATCGCGGACGGCGCCGCCGGCACCTGCGTGGCGCCCACCGCCACCTGCTGCGCGGCGGCGTGCGCGGCCACCATGTGGCTGCCACCGAACATGAACTCGGTGATCATCAGGCCCGCGATGAAGCCCAGGATGAGGTAGGCCTCCCAGGACTGGGACATGCGGTCCGGCTTCACCTTCCAGCGCGTCCACACGAAGTACGCCACGCCCGCGAGCGCCAGCGCCGCGACCACGTCCTTGGTCAGCAGGTACACCTTGTAGAGCAGCAGCAGCGGCGGCGCGGCGTCCCAGGCCGGGTGGCTCAGGTCGGTGAGCACGTCCAGCGCGGTGGACGAAAAGCCCATCGCGAACATCATGATGGTGCGCAGCGCCAGCACCATGAACGCCGCGTAGATGAAGATGTGGAACAGGCCCGGGGTGAATTCCTCTGGATCCACCATGCGCTTCTGGCCCAACCCGAAGCGCACCAGCTGCGCCACGCGGTAGGGGATGTGGTCCAGCCGGTTCTCCTTCTTCATCGCGAGCAGCACGCCCACGCGGCCGGACATCGTGATGATGAAGATTGAGACTGCGCCTGCCAGCAGCAGGCCGGTGATGATGGGGTTCATGGAACCTCGGGACCCTCTGGGGCCGCACGGCGGCAACGCCGGTTGCTGCGACGCGGCAATTCTGGAGTGATTGTCAACCCTAGCAGGGGTGATTCGCGAATCAAGCGCTCTGCGGGGGCCATGTCCCGCAGCGTTCCTTCCACTGCTTCCAGACCGTCGTCCAGGGTGGTGCCCACCCACCCTCCGCCCCAGACCTGCCGTGCGCGAAATCCTCACGCCTGGCGTGCTGGAAGGCAGGCGGCCGGGCGTGGTCTGGCGGAGTGTCCCAGAACTTTGCTGTCCCGAGGGCTTTACAAAATCGGGGCGGGCTCCCAACATGTTCGTAAATCGGTCAAGAAGTGCTTGTAAAGGGACCCGCATGGGGCGGGCCCGGTGACCGACGCAGGGCGTCCAAGGGGACGCGAGCCGTCAAAGGCCGTACACCCCGTGAATGGAGCGCCGAGGAGCCGGACATGAGCCACGACGAGAGCACGTACCTGGACGAGGGTTTGGACGACCTGGAGCTGTCCGCGACGGGTGAAAACGGCCGTTCGGTTCCGCTGGACTCCACGGACGAGCGGCGCTGGGGCCACCTGGACGAAGAGGCCTGGGGCGGCTGGCACGTGGCGGAGTGACGCCCTGCCCCCGCGGCTCGTGGCCTGCGCGGGGGCCTTCGTTGTCGAACCTGTCGGACCGTCGGACAGGTTCCGGGACTTGCACTCCCGGGCGCTGATGCAGTGCGCTGGATGCCGTGACGCTCCCCGTCCAAGGTCGGGTCGAGCCCTCCGGAGCGGTCCCCGGAATGACCGGTGTAGGACCTTCCAGGAAGTAAATCTGTAAATGGCTGAACGAACCCGCCGGAATCCGCGTGTCCGTGGGTGACGCGAGGCGTCCCGAGGCGCGCCGGATGGGTGATCTCCGGTGCCGGGCGGAGGCTCGTAAGAGCAGGGGTTGGTCGGGTCGGACACGTTGCTTTCACGACCGGAAACCCGACATCCTCCATGAACAGCGACAGGACTTCAGGGCGGACGCGGGCCCGTGCAGGGGCGTCCGGGGCCAGGAGGCCGTCGCGACGGCGATCGCGTCGGTCGAATGAGCGGGATGGGGCCACCCACCATGCGGGAGTGCGGATGAAGCAGACGGCGTGGGCAGTGGAGCGCGACGCGGACGGCGGCCGCGAAGTGCTGCTGCTGGTGACCCTGGAGGCCGAAGCAGAGACGCCTCGGGCCCCGGTTGCGGTGAACCTGGTCATTGACCGGAGCGCGTCCATGCGGGGCGCGCCGCTGGCGGCGGCGGTGGAGGCGGCGCGCGCGCTGGTGGAGCGGGCGGGGCCCAAGGACTACGTGGGCCTGCTCACGTTCGACGCCGACGCGGAGCAGGTGCTGCCCGTGCGCGCGATGGAGCCGGGCGCGAAGGCAGCGTTCCTGAAGACGCTCTCTCGCCTGGACTCCGGCGAGGGCACCGCGCTGCACGAGGCCGTGGAGAACGGCGCGGAGGCCGTGCGGCGCGTGCTGGTGCCGGGCGCCCGGCCGCAGCTGCTCATGCTCACGGACGGCGAGCCCTCCGTGGGACCCACCGCGCTGGGCGAGTTCAAGGTGCTGGGCCAGCGGGTGCACGACTCCGGCGTGGCGCTGCACGCGCTGGGGCTGGGCAAGCACTACCTGCCGGAGATCTTGGAGGCGCTCACCGGCCCGTCCGGCACGGGCTTCACGCACGTGGACGACGCGGAGGGCCTGCCGCTGGCGGTGGGCGCGCTGGGCGCGGAGCTGTTCGGCGAGGTGGTGGCGGACGCGCGCGTGTACGTGCTGCCCACGGGCTTCGCGGACCTGCGCTGCCGTCACCGCTACCCGTCGCGTGTGGAGGGTGACGCGATGAGCGCCGCGCTGGGAGCGGTGTCGCACGCGTTCCCGCGCCGCGTCCTCTTCGCGGGCGTGCTGGAGAAGGGCGACTGGAACCTCACCGTCACCGCTTCGTACACGGAGCACGGCGACACCCGGCGGCTGTCCGTGCCCGTGACGCGCCTGTTGCCTGACAGCGACGAGGGCCGCTTCGTGCGCGCGGTGTCCGCGGAGCTGGAGCTCGTGTCTCACGAGGCCGCCGCCTGGAAGGCACTCTCCCGCCGTCAGCAGGACGCGGCCGAGCGGGCGCTCGAGGGCGCGGACAAGGGGCTCTACAAGCTGGCCCGCCTGGGCTCCGCGGAGGTTCCCGCGCAGCGGCACGTGGACCGGCTGGCGGACCTGCGCCGGGCGGTGGAGCGCCGTGCGGCCCAGCCGTCCGCCTTGGGAGTGCGCCGGGCCCAGTCAGAGGTGTCGCGCATCACCATGAGCCGCATCGGGCCGGCGCTTCCGGCCGCGGTGAATGTGGGCCCGCCTCCGCGAGCGGCCCTGCCCGCCGTGGCGAACGGCGGCGCGCCTCCACCGCAGGCGGTGACCCTGGACAGCGGGGGGCTCCTGCCCTGGAAGACGGGCGGCGGCGAGTCGTAACCGTCCGGAGTCCCTGAGCGTATGGGGAAGGCGCGGGGGCCCGGGGTGGTCCCTGACGCCGGGCGTGCGGGCATGCGGAATGCCCGGCTGCCCGGAAGGTTGAGTGCATCCCGCGGGGACGCATCCCAGGTAGCACGGCGTTTCCAGGTGGATTAACGGGAGTCGCATGACGCATCGGTGGAGCAAGAGGTCTGGAAGCCGGCTCGGTGGGCTGGGCGTGGTGGGCGCGTTGCTGCTGGCGACGTGGGCCCAGGCCGCGCTTCCGCCCACCGCCGTGGGCAGCACCGCGCCGGACGAGGGCGACCCCCGCCTGGAGGGTGCGCTGCTCCTGGACGCCACGCAGGTGAAGGCGGGCGGCGACTTCCGCGTGGGCGTGCGTCTCAAGCTGGACCCGGAGTGGCACGTCTACTGGAAGAACCCGGGCGACTCCGGCCTGGCCACGGAGGTGTCGTGGGATGTGCCGGGCGTCACGGTGGGGGATTTGCGCTGGCCCTTCCCCAGCACGTTCCGCACGCCGGACGGCTTCATCACCACGCACGGCTACCACGACGAGGTGCTGCTGTTCGCGCCCGCGCACGTGTCGAAGGACGCCACGGGTACGCTGAACGTGTCGGCGGCGGTGGACGCGCTCGCGTGCAAGGTGCACTGCATCCCCGCGCAGCTGGTGCTGACGCGCACGCTGCCGGTGGGGCCGGAGACGGTGACGGATCCGGAGTTCGCGCCGCAGTTCGACGCCGCGCAGGCCCAGGTGCCGTCGGCGGTGGGGGCGCAGGGCGCGCCGCGCGTGGCGCTGGCGCTGGATGGCACGTCGCTGACGGCGGGCAAGCCGTTCACCGGCAAGCTCACCGTGACGGCGGCGGACGGCAAGCCCTACGCGGGAGACGTGGAGGGTGACTTCTTCGTGCCCGGCCGCATCCTGGGCGTGGACAGCGTGGCGCTGACGAAGACGGCGCCGGGGACGTTCGCGCTGAAGGGCCAGGCGTCGTCGGTGGTGCCCAAGGGAGAGCCCCGGCTCACGGGCGCGCTTCGCCTGGGCACGAAGGCCACGGGCTTCACGGCGGTGGACGTGGACACGGCACTCGCGCCGGTCGTTGCGGACGGCACGGTGGCGGGCGCGGCGCCCCTGAAGGTCCCGTCGGTGAAGGACGCGGTGGGCAAGGTGAAGCCCTCGGCCGCGGCTCCGGTGGCGTCGGGTGAGTCGCCGCTGGGGCTGGGCGTCGCGCTCCTGTTCGCGTTCCTGGGCGGTGCGCTGCTCAACCTGATGCCGTGCGTGTTCCCGGTGCTGGCGCTCAAGGTGTACGGCTTCACGCGGATGGTGCAGGAGGAGAAGGGCAAGGTGGCGCCGCACGCGGCGGCGTACGCGGGCGGCATCCTGGCGACGATGCTGCTGCTCGCGGGCGCGGTGCTGGCGGTGCGCGCGGGTGGTGCCAGCGTGGGTTGGGGCTTCCAGTTCCAGGAGCCGCTGTTCGTGGCGGCCGTGAGCGCGGTGCTGGTGGCGTTCGCGCTCAACCTCTTCGGCGTCTACACGCTGGGCGCGGACGGCACGGCGCTCGCGGGCAAGGTGGACCAGAGCCACGGGCTGATGCGCAGCGCGGGAGAAGGCGTGCTCGCGGTGGTGCTGGCGACGCCGTGTTCGGCGCCGCTGTTGGGCACGGCGGTGGGCTTCGCCTTCGCGGCGGGCCCGGCCACGGTGGTGGCGGTGTTCGTGGCGCTGGGGCTGGGATTGGCGCTGCCCTTCTGCGTGCTGGTGCTGGTGCCGGGGCTGATGAAGCGGCTGCCCAAGCCGGGCATGTGGATGGAGCGCGGCAAGCAGTTCCTGGGCTTCGCGCTGTTGGGCACGACGGTGTGGCTGGTGTGGGTGATGGGCGGCCTGGCCGGCGTGGACGGCATGGCGCGGCTGCTCGCGTTCCTCATCGCGGTGGGCCTGGTCACGTGGCTGTACGGCCAGTCGCAGGGGCTGGAGGGCGGGCGCCGGGGCGTGACGGTGGCGCTGGCGGTGCTCGTGCTGGTGGGCTCGGGCGCGGTGGCGCTGCGCTTCGAGGAGGCGCAGGCGTCGCTGGAGACGCGCGGCGCGGTGGCGTCGCACGGTGGAGCGCAGCCCTGGGATGAGGCGGCGGTGACGGCGGCGCTGGCGGCGGGTCAGCCGGTGTTCGTGGACTTCACGGCGGACTGGTGCCTCACGTGCAAGTTCAACGAGCGCACCGTGCTGTCGCGCGACGACGTGCGGCAGGCGTTCCTGAAGCACAACGTGGCGTTCTTCGTGGCGGACTGGACGCGGCGGGACGCGCGCATCACCACGAAGCTGGCGGACCATGGCCGCGCGGGCGTGCCCATGTACCTGGTGTTGAGCCCGGGCGCGCCGGACAAGCCGGAGGTCCTCAACGAGCTGCTCACCGCGGACAGCGTCATCACGGCGGTGCAGCGCGCGGCGGAGTGCGGGTCGCCGTTGAAGGGTGGCTCGGTGGTGTGCGCCCGGCCTTGAGCCGGGAGTGAAGTCGGGTTTGTGTTGTTCGTTCGTGCGCAGCGTTCAACTCATTGGAGGTTCCGTCATGAAGCAGGTCTTCAAGGCACTCGCTCTCACCGCGGCTTTCGTGTCCGCTCCCGTCTTCGCTGCTGACAACGCGGAGGTGGGCAAGCCCGCTCCGGCGTTCACGCTGAAGGACGAGGCGGGCAAGGCCCACTCGCTGTCCGAGTACAAGGGCAAGGTGGTGGTGCTCGAGTGGACGAACCCGGAGTGCCCGTTCGTGAAGCGGCACTACGATGCCAAGACGATGCAGAACACGCAGAAGGGCTTCGACGCGAAGAAGGTGGTGTGGCTGACGGTGGACTCGTCCTCCACGCACAACGCGAAGAGCGCCGCGGACTGGAAGAAGAAGGAGGGCTTCAGCCAGCCGGTGCTGCTGGACACGGACGGCGCGGTGGGCAAGAGCTACGCGGCGAAGACGACGCCGCACATGTACGTCATCGACGGTGAGGGCGTGGTCCGCTACGCGGGCGCCATCGACAACGACCCGCGCGGCAAGGAAGCCACCAAGGTGAACTACGTGCAGACGGCGGTGGACGCGCTCCTCAACGGCAAGCAGGTGCCGACCGCGACCTCCGAGCCGTACGGCTGCTCCGTGAAGTACAAGAGCTGAGCCGCTGTGACGTCATGAGGTTTGAAGGCCCGTGTTCCCGCGAGGGGACGCGGGCTTTTTCGAAGTTGACGTTGTCTTTTTTCTTCGGGAAATTTCGGACCATCATGCCCGCCGCCGTCCATCCCGAGCTGGAGCCGGGCCGCGTCTATCGGACGAAGGAGCTGGCCACGTGGGGCGTGAATGCGCCCCGACTGGCCCGGCGATTGGTGGGCGAGGGCGTGCTGATTCCCCTGGCGCATGGGCTCTATGCCTGTCCGAAGCGGGGGCGTTTCGGCGTGGTGGCTCCGTCCGATGAAGCCATCATGAAGGCGTTCCTGGAGGGCAGCCCGTTCGTCTTCACCGGGACTGACCGATGGAACGCGCTCGGGTTGGGATCCACGGCGGTCTTCGCTTCGGCGCTCGTCTACAACACGAAGCGCTCGGGTCGCTTCGAGTTGGGGGGGAGGACCTTCGAGTTGCGGCGGGTCGCCTTCCCCCAGCCCCCGACGCTGGAATGGTTCGTGGTGGATCTCTTCGAGAACGCCGGGAGTGCAGGCGTCGTGCCCGCGGAGCTGACGCGTGCGTTGACGCGCGCACTGAAGCGAGGCGCGTTCGATGCCCGGCGGCTCGGGGAGATGTCTGACCGGTTTGGTAGGCAGAGCACGCGTGAGTGGATCCACGAAGCGATCCGCTCTGCCTCTGCATGACCTTCATCCACGAAGACCTCGAATTCGATCAACTGCTACGAATCGTCGCCGACAAGCGGCGGCTCTCCCTGGGCCTCACAGAGAAGGACTACTGGGTCACCCATACGCTGTGGGCCCTGCATGACGCGGGCTTCGAGGTCTGGTTCAAGGGCGGCACGTCGCTCTCGAAGGGCTTCTCGCTCATCCAGCGGTTCTCGGAAGACCTGGACCTCAAGCTGGAGGCAGGGTCGGTCGAGCTTCCCCGGGTGACGGATTGGAGCCGCACCGGAGCAGGAGCGACGAAGGCCCGCCGGGCGTACTTCGAGGCGCTGGCCGAGCGCATCCAGGTTCCCGGGGCGCGGACGGAGTTGGATATCGGCGGAGCGGATCGGTACTGGCGCTCCGCCAGCGTGCGCATCCTGTATCCGGCGCAGCATCTGGGTGGCATGGTGGGAATCCTGCGTCCCTTCGTCCTCCTGGAAGTGGGCAATGCGCGGGTGACACCCTTTGTCCGGCGCGACATGGCGTCATTCGTCCACGAAGAGCTTGAGGCCCAGCGGCAGCTCGCGGACTTCAAGGACAACCGCCCCAGGGCCGTGCGGTGTGTTCATCCCCTGGTCACGTTGTTGGAGAAGGTGGATGCCATCCAGCGACGGCTCCAGAAGGAGCCGCTGGAGCCTGCCACCTTCGTCCGCCACTACGAGGACGCGGCACGCATCATCGCCGCGGAAGATGCGCTACCTCCTCTTGCTGACTACCCGGACGTTCGTGCGCTGGCGGAAGAGATGATCCGGCAGAAGCAGATTGCAGTGCCTCCTGCCGGTGACGTGCGGCACTTCCTGCCCGGCGGTGCCGGTACCGTGGCCATCCAGGCCGCCTTCGAGGCAATCGCCCCGATGTTCTGGGGGCCACGTCAGACGCTGGATGAGGCCGTGGCGGCTCTATGTGCCTGGCTCACCCGGTTTCATTTCGCGTCGCGGTGAGCGTAGTCCGGGCCCAGGCCTTCGATGCGGTAGGTGTTGCCGGGATAGGTGCGGTTGAGCGTCGTCTCCAGGGTCGACGGGTAACGCTCCAGCGAGACGTGGCGTTTGACGCGCTTGCGCAGCTTGAGGGCGCCTCGGACCAGGCCGCCCACCCAGGCGGGTGGGGATTCGAACTGGATGGCGGGGAGCAGGCGCGGCGGTACCAGGCTCAGGCTGATGGGGGCTACCAGCGGACGCAGCGGGCGAGGCACCCAGCCGGCGAGGATGTTCACCGTGGACTGGGCCACGCGGTGGCTGGCTTCGTCGGGGACGAACTCGCGCGCTTCGTAGTCGCGGACGAAGGCGTCAAAGGCGGGCTTGTTCTCGGGGAGGTCCTTCAGGCCCATGCGGCGGCCGATTTCGCACCAGTAATGGAACCAGGCCTCCTGCTCGTGCTGGGTGAAGGGGCGCCAGCCGTAGTCCTGCATCCACTGGATGGGGAAGTCGATGAACGTCCACAGCACGAAGAGGAAGTCCTCGTTCGGGATGCGGAAGAAGGAATGGATGTGGTTCATCTGCTCCAGTGAGCGGTGCCCCGCCTCCCCCTCCCAACCGCACTCCATGAACCGCGCGATGAGCAGCCGCGTGTCGTCGTAGCGCTTCTGGCCTCGCTTGTTGAACTCACCCGTGCGGTCCAGGAGGCGGGAGACGGAACGGCTGCCGTAGGTGTGGAAGAGGGCGATCTCCGTGGACCGCACGATGTCGAAGGGGAACTCGTAGTTGGTCAGCAGGTGCACGATGCGCTGGCAGTCGCGCCGTGCATCCAGGGAGGCGATCTCCCGGCTCACTTCGGGCAGACGCGCTCGCCAGAACGGCTTCCGATAGACGGGGCCGGGCACGCGAGCGGCGGAAGGACTTCCCTCTCCGCTGAAGGGACAGCCGGAGGGGACAGCGTCCTCGGGGTGATGGGCCGGGTCGGTCATGGCGGGGCGGCTCCGGGAAGCAAGGCGATTGGTGATGCTACCCCGCTCCATGACGGCATGCCGTGCCCCTGCCGACCCGTGTGTCTCATGCAGTGGCCTTGTCGGGGGATGGGACGCGCCGGACCTTGTCCTGGAGGGCAGGACATCCAGACAGGAGACGCGACCATGGCCAGCAACAAGGGGCCGCCGGTGAAGGGGCCTGAGCGCACGGATACCCACAGCGCGGAGGAACTGGAGCGTGAAGCCAGGCACCAGCGCCCGGGCACCGAACGGGGCGACGTGACGGACGAGGACGTGGGCGAGGACCGCATCCTCCAGAAGGGCATTGGCGGCTACGGCGCGCAGGAGGGCACGGAGCCCGCGAGGGAAGCGCCGCCGCTCAGCGACGACGGCGAACGGTAGCGCTGGCTACCGCACGACGGGCGGTAGAGTGCCGCCATGGCCTCCGCCCGCCTCGTGCGTTCCTGCTGGTGTTCGACGGCGTGCTGACGTTCCTCAACGCGAAGCTGAACGGGGAGCTCACGGCGCGCCTGGTGCCCGCGCCGGATGGCGTGGGCTTGATGCTGACGTGGCCGTGAGCCTCAGGCGCGCGCGTGCCATTCGAGCCCGCCGGGCAGGGGCCGTGCCGCGAACTCCAGGTGGATGACCCGGCGGTGCGCGGGGACGCGTGACGCTGACGAGGCGTGCAGCAGCAGGGGCCGCATCACCAGCAGGCCGCAGCGGGGCACGAGGCAGTCCACGGGAGCGCTTCGTTCGAGCCAGCCGGGGATGCTCGATGAGGACAGTCGCCCTTCACGGTGTGAGCCCACGAGTACGCGCACGGGACCGTTGTCCTCTCCGCAGTCGTCCAGGTGGACGCGCACCGCGACCATGTCTTCCAGGACGGACGTGGGGGGCTGCACGCAGGGTACACCGGCCTTCTCCGACCAGGGACCGAAGCCGGGCACGTCGCGGCGCTCGCGCACGGCGACGGTGAGGTCCTGGTGCCAGATGACCTTCCAGTTCGCGTCCGGTGTCTTGTCGAACAGCAGGCCTCGCACCGCGAAGCAGTGTGGGCCCAGGACGGATGCAGCGGCTTCGCGTACCGGATTTGAGCGGGCCAGCTCGCGGACGGCGGGCACGTTCTCCAGCAGGTTTCGCACGCCGCCTCGCCGCTGGGAGGTCGCGGCTTCTTCATTCACGGGACGAAGGGCCTGGAGCAGGGCGTCCGCGGTGGTTGGCGTGATTCCGTGCGGGAGGATGGCGAAGCCCTCGCGCTCGATGCGTGCGGCCAGCTCCTCCGAAGCCATGTCGTGCGCCGTCGATGGGGACATCGTGGAGCGCAGCATAACGGGGGCGCGGTTCCACGCGGGACACCTGCCCGGTGGAACCGGAGCCCGGAAGGCTCAGGCCGCCACCGGTTCGCGGCGGTGGCGGGCCCGGGCGGAGACGTCCTTGCGGCGGCCCTTGCGCAGTACGTCCAGGTGCACCTCTTCCTCGGTGGCGAGCGCCATCAGGCGCTGCAGGTCGTCCACGCTGTTGACGGGCCGGCTGTTGATGCCGAGCAGCAGGTCGTCCGGCTGAAGACCGGCATCGTCCGCGGGCGTGCCCTCCTGCACCTTCAACACGCGCACGGCTCGCGGCTGGCCGGTGTCCTTCGCGAGCGCGGGCTCCAGGTTCACCGCCGTGGCGGCGATGCCCAGGAACTTCCGGTCCACCCGGCCGCGCTGGATGAGCAGGCTCGCGACCCAGGCCGCCGTGGTGGCGCTCACCGCGAAACCAATCCCCTGTGCGAACGGCAGCACCAACGTGTTGAGCCCCACCACGCGCCCTCGCGTGTCGAGCAACGGCCCGCCGGAGTTGCCCGGGTTGATGGCTGCGTCCGTCTGGAGCATCCCCTCCAGGATGACGCCGTCGGGCAGCGTGATGCTGCGGTTGATGGCGCTCACCACGCCCAGCGACACCGACTGCTCCAGGCGGAAGGGATTGCCAATGGCCATCACCAGCTGCCCTACCCGCACCGTCTCCGGATCCGCGAGCGGCAGCGTGGGGAAGTCATCGCCTTCCGCACGCACCACCGCGAGGTCCGTGGGTGCATCCCCGCCCACCAGCGTGGCCCGGCGCTCCTCGCCGTTGTGGAGCTGCACGGTGAGGCGCTTGGGCGTGCGCATCACCACGTGCCGGTTGGTGAGCACGTAACCATCCGGTGTGAGGAACAGGCCGGTGCCGTGGCCGCGCGCGTGCTCCACGCCCACCACCGCCGGAGCCGCGCCGGCCACGAGTCCTTCCAGGTCATCCGAGAGTTGCTGCAATAGTTTCATCGCCGGCTCCTTTCAAGAACGCTTGCCCACGGTGATGGGCACCTCGCGCAGTTCGCCCGCGCGCAACACCTTCGCCTGGATGGACGCGCCCACCTTCTCGTCGCCCAGGTAGCCCAGCAGGTCCTCCACGCCGTGCAGCGTCTGGCCGCCCAGGCTCACCAGCACGTCGCCCAGCACCAGCCCGGCCTTCTGCGCGGGCCCGTCCGGATCCACGGAGAGCAGGATGAGGCCCGCCTTCGTGCCTTCGATTTCACGCGGCAGGCGCACCGGGTAGGCGCCCACGCCCAGGTAGCCGCGGCGGATCCCGCCGTGTTCACGCAGGGAGTTCGCCACGCGCGTCAGCGTGCCGCCGGGGATCACGACCGCGGCGGTGCGGGAGAAGGCCGCCGTGGGGATGCCCAGGAAGCGGCCCTGCGCGTCCACCAGCGCGCCGCCGGAGAAGCCCGGAGGCAGGTCCGCGTCGGTCTCCAGGTAGCGGTCCACCTGGCCGCCCGCGTGCGTGCGCCAGTCGCCGCCGAACGCGCTGACGATGCCCAGCGTGGCCCGCGCCGTGCGTCCCGGCCGGCCGATGGCCAGGACGATGTTGCCCACCTTCACGTCATCGAGCGGCGCGGGCGCGAGCGCGGTGAGTCCACTGGCGTCGGCCTTGAGGAGCGCGAGGTCGGTGCTCGGGTCGCGGCCGACAAGCTCGGCGGACACCGAGCGGCCGTCCGCGAGGCCCACCTGGATGGAGCCCTCGTGCTCAACGGCGTGGCTGGTGGTGAGGATGTGACCGTCGGCGTCCCAGATGACGCCGCTGGCACCCCGGCGACGGCGGGCCTCGACGCGGACGAGGGAGGGAGCGATGCGTTCGACGACGGCGGAGATGGACTGCGAGAGGGACTGGAGGGTGTCGGTGGACATGGCGTGTTCCTTTCGAGCCTGAAACTAAAGGGCTCGAAATCGCGCCACATCGGCGGACCGGGCAGGACGGCGACCTACCCATTCAGGCAGGGAGCCTCTCCTTCCAGTCAGGACCCTGGTGCTTCGGGCAGGGTGATTCAGCTCACCTTGCGGAAGCGCTCGTAGCGCTCTTCCAGATAGAGCTTCTTGGGGCGCAGTTCCTTCGCGCGCGGCAGTTGGAGCGTCTTGCCCACGAAGCCCTTCAGCGCGTGCTCCAGCGTGGGGCCGTCCCGGGTGGCGAGCAGGCTGGGCGCCAGCTCGATGACGCCGTCGGGTCGGAAGCCCATCAGGTTCGTGTCGAAGGCGCCGTGGTGGAGCCGACAGAGCGCAAGCCCGTTGGGGACTTCCGCGTGGCCTCGCTCGTCGCGGTCCGGAAGGATGTGTGCGCCGTCCAGCAACTCCATGCGAGGAAACGCGCAGACCGCGCAGCGGTGTTCGTAGGCGTTCAGGACATGCTGACGGAAGGCTGCCTGATGCAGTCGCTTCTTGGCCTGCACCGTCGTGTATCTCCGTTCCAGGGGTAGCAGCTTCGCGTCCGCCACATAGCGCTGAGGCTGGAGTTGCTTCACGGTTTCAGGCTCGGACACCACGACGTGGAAGGAGTGCGAGGCGCGGTCCACGTCGGAGATGTAGACGGGCCACAGGGGCCGGTAGAAACCGGGCTCGATGCCGTAGAAGTAGATGAGCGGTGCGTCCAGTTGCTGCGCGCGCAGGAGCCGACGGTTGTCTCGCGCCTCCGCGTCCGTGCCCTGGAACTTGTAGAGGAAGGCTCCGTCCGAGGCGATGTTGTCATCGTCGTACCGGGCGACGCGGCTTCCGCGCGGCACGGTGGTCTTGATGGACAGCGCCGTCTCCTGCATCTGCCGGGGCCAGAAGATGCCGCGCGTCCGGTTGGCGAACAGGTGCTGCTCGCCGTGGAGCTGGAAGCCCTCCGCGATGATTTCCCACGGCAGCACTTCACCGTGCCGCTCCACCAACGCCTGCAAGGCATTGAAGGCCGCCAGTCGGATGGCCTGGTCGTTGTCGGAGGGCGTGGGCACGGTCCACGACCAGGTTACCAGGCTCAGCCCCGTTCGAGCAGGGCTCCCCCCGGGCCGAAGCCCAGGGACAGGCACAGCACGCGGCGTCCCTTCACCTGCGGAGCCCGCCGCGCGGATTCGGCCGCCAGCTCCGCATCGTTGAGAACGAGCACATTGCCTCCCGTGTCCGGCAGGCCCGCCTGGGCGAGGATGTCCGGGACCAGGGAGGCCGTGCCCTCGAAGCCGTAGGTGCAGCCTCCGGGCATCAGGGCCTCATCCAGCGGACACGGCAATGCCAGACACAGCGCATCCGGAGGCTCGCGCGAGTCCTCCGCGAGGAACGTCCGCAGCGCTCCCGAGATGAACGCCACCGTGTCCCGGATGTGATGGCCGTCCGCGGGACGCGGCTGACCGATGAACAGCGGGGGCAAGTTGGTGAGGTTCCGTTCAACGACACGAGTGGCTCCTGGACGCGCGAGCTTGATGCTCGTCTGGCCCACGTCCACGCAGAGCGGACTTCGCGCACCCTTGGCTTCCAGCATGCGCAGCCCCGCGCGCACGGGGGCGAAGCGCGGTGACAGCGCGATGTGCACCGGTCGGCGCAGCGACGCCGTGGCCTCCCTCAACGCGGCAGGAAAGCCGTCCAGCTCCGCCAGACCTCCACTCAGGTACGCCGCATCCGGCGCGTGCTTCTTCACCAGCAGCGAGAGCGCTTCCGCCAGCGGAAGCATCACGCGGGCCGCGAGTTTGGCTCCGGGAACTCCCGCACGCCGGTCGTCCTCCACCCACGGGGAGCCCAGCAGCTCCCACAGCTCGCGCCCGAACACGGGCAGGTTCCACACCTCCAGCGGTGTGATTCCTTCAGGGGGATGCCGGCGAGGACTCCACCTGGAGGCGCTCATGCCACGAGCCCGGCGATGCGTTCAGCGGCGGTCTTCGCCCCATCATGCGCGCGGTAGGAACGGGAGATCTCCTCCACGCGGTCGCGCATCGGCGACTTCGGTGCCAGCAATTGCGCGATGGCTTCGCGGCACGACTCCACCGTGAGGGTCTTCGGGTCCCTCGCGAGCCCTGCTCCGGCCTTCTCCAGGAAGTGCGCCTGCACGGGCTGGTCGTTGCACACCGGCAGCAGCAGCATCGGCACTCCCGCCGTCATCGCCTCCATCACGGAGTTGGCGCCGCCGTGGGAGATGAACGCCGCCGCGCGCTCCAGCACCTGCCGCTGCGGCGTGTAGCGCACCGCCACCACGTCACCGGGCAGCGTGCTCGGGAAGTCCGTGTCCGCCAGCTCGCCCGCGCACAACACCAGCGTCACGCCGAAGGGCTTCGCGGCCTCAGCGATGAGCCGGAACAGCTCCGGCTGATACGAAATCTGGCTGCCGAAGGACACGTACAGCACCGGCTTTTCGCCCAGCCGCTCCCAGGGGAAGGGCATCTCGTCGCCCCGTGGCTCCGGCGGAATGGACGGACCCACCAGCAGCGTGTCCGGGGGCACTCCCGCGTCCGGGCCCAGGAAGGCCTCGGTGGCGAAGATGATGTTGAGCCGGGGCGACAGGCACTCGCAGGTGCGGAAGCGAGCGTCGAAGCCGTGACGGCGGAACAGGGCCTGACGGTCGTCCTTCAGCGCCCGCACGTTGCGCAGCAGGGGAATCTCCGGCCTTGGCTCCAGCAGCGTCAGCGCGGAGGACACGCCTGCCCAGGGAATCCCTTCCGTGTGCGCCGCGAGCACCGCCGCGTACTGCATCCCGTCCAGCGCCATCACGTCGGGACGGAAGGCGCGCACCACTTCGCGCACGGGTTCCAGCATCGAGGGGACCGAATCCAGCAACAGGCCCCGGATCCACTTCCCCAGCGCCACGTCATCGAGCACCAGCTTCGCCAGCGCTTCGCCTCCCGTCTCGATGCCCGGCGTCGTGGCTTCGGCGTGCGGCAGGCGCAGCACCTCCACGCCCAGGGATTCGAGCTGCGGCGCGGGTTCGGGGATGCACAGCCAGCCGACGGTGTGCCCCAGGCGGCGTAGCCACTGGGCCACGCCGACCATCGGGTTGAGGTGGCCCTTTTCGGGCGAGGTGGCGATGAGGACTCGGGACATTCAGGGGGGCGCCTTGGTGTGGGCCTGGAGCATGACCAGGGACATGAGGCGCATCAACAACCGATCCATCGGTCCGGCCTGCGCGTCATCGGGGGACATGCGGATGTAGCGAGTCATCAAGCCCAGCATCGCTTGCGTATCGATGACCTCGAGGGAGTACAGCCGATCGGGAGAGAGCCAGGCGCGATACAGCTCCAGCCAGCGTGACCGCACCGGACTGGAGAGGGCGGTATGCCCATACCGGGGCGTCTTGCGCGCGAGGCGGACCTCGTCCGGCACCAGGGACCGCACCGCGTGCCGGAACAGCCACTTGCCGAACCCGTCCCTCTGCAGCACGGACTCCGGCAGGGCCAGCGCCACCCGCGCGAAGCCTTCGTCCAGGTACGGCGTGCGGACCGTGAGCCCATGGGCCCGGGCGCCCCGCAGCTCGGGCGGGAGGATGAGCTCGGCCAGCACCCACTTCGCGTACCGCAGCTCCTCGGAGGGGAGCGCCTCTTGCGAGGGCAGCTCCCACGGCGCGGGCAGCGAGGCGAGCACGGTCCCCAGGTTGTCCACAGGGGGGCCGCGCGACGCGTGATCGCTGTTCAGGCGCTCGGAAACAGTCCTCAAGTTGTCCACAGGTGTGGAGTCTTCACGGCGTCCCACGGCTTGATCGGAAGCGCCGTTTCCAGAGGGGAAATGCCCCGTGGATGGCTTTGATTCCTGATCGCCACGCGGAGCCCTGCCCAGGGGCCTCCCCGAGTTGTCCACAGCCCCCCGTGCCACTCCGGGGGACCCTGCATGATCGCGCGAGCTGGCTCGGAACGGCGTCCGCAAGTTGTCCACAACCGGCAGGGCTTCGAGTTTCAGGGCCCGCAGGGCCAGCATCCGGTCTTCATCCACGCGGGCCTTCGCGGAGGCGAGCGCGCCCGGGGTGCCCTGGAGCACTTCGTCCGCCCCCGCGCCGCTCAGGAGGGCCGGGCCCGCGCCCTGCCGCCGGGCCTCCAGATAGAACACGTAGCTGGCCACGGCCCGGGCGTTGAGGATGACCGTCTGGTTGGCGAGGACCGCGTGCTCGAACAGGTCCGGGAGCACGGAGTCCGGGATGAGCACGTCCACCAGCTCCGCGCCCGTCACCTTCGCCATCCGCCGCGCGTTGCTCCGCTCCACCGCGTCCGCGAAGTGCACGTCCATCGTCCACGCGCGCACCTTTCCTGGTGCATGCCGCGCGGCCATCGCGCACAAGGCCGCGCTGTCCACCCCGCCGCTCAGGCTCACCTCGTGCGTGCCCGCTTCGACATGCGCCCGCACGGTGTCGGACCAGGCGGCCAGCAGCCGCGCCGCGAGCCCGTCCTCATCCCGTGCCTCCGCCTCCCGGATGACTCGCGGCAGCGCCACGCCGATGGGCTCAGTGTCCGGCAGCAGGTCCGCGTTGGACGCACGGGCATGGAACAGCAGGTCGCTCATCGCGCGGGGAGACAGGCCACGCGCGGGAGGCACCTTGGGCGGTCGGGTCGGCATGCGGTCCGCATCATAGGGATCTGGGAGTCGCCAGCGGAAAGTCAGGGAGGGTGAGATAACCCTCCTGGACAGCGCGAACAGGGAAGGGCGGGACATGAGGACGGATGCGGTGGACGTCGTGTTGCGGGAGCGCTTCGGGCTGGAGTCCTTCCGGCCCGGACAGCGCGAGGTGCTCACGGAGCTGCTCAAGCCCCACGGCTCCGCGCTCGCGGTGTTCCCCACGGGTGGCGGCAAGTCGCTGTGCTACCAGCTCCCCGCGCTGCTGCTCGAAGGGCTCACGGTGGTGGTGTCACCGCTCATCGCGTTGATGAAGGATCAGATCGACGCGCTGGAGCGGAGGGGCATCCGCGCCGCGCGGTTGGACTCCTCCCTGTCGCTGGCGGAGTCGCGCGAAGTGACGGAGTCCCTGCGCGATGGAACGCTGAAGCTCCTCTACGTGGCACCGGAGCGCTTCAACAACGAGCGCTTCATGGGGCTCTTGAGCGAGCTCCCCATCTCCCTCTTCGCGGTGGACGAAGCGCACTGCGTCTCCGAGTGGGGTCACAACTTCCGGCCGGACTACCTCAAGCTCGCGCAGGCGGCCCGCACGCTCCAGGCCGAGCGCATCCTGGCGCTCACCGCCACGGCCACGCCGCAGGTGGTGCACGACATCTGCGAGGGCTTCGGCATCCCGGAGTCACAAGCGGTCGTCACCGGCTTCTACCGGAACAACCTCACGCTGGAGACCACGCCCACGGGTCTGGAGGCTCGCGATGCCCTGCTGGTGGAGCGGCTCAAGTCGCGCCCGCCCGGCACCACCATCGTCTACGTCACGCTGCAGAAGACCGCGGAGCGCGTGGCGGCGCTCTTGAGCGCGGAGGGCCTGCCTGCCAGCGCCTACCACGCAGGCCTGGAGTCCGAGGATCGCGAGCGGGTGCAGGACGCGTGGACCCACTCCTCGAAGGGCATCGTCGTGGCGACCATCGCGTTCGGGATGGGCATCGACAAGGCGGACGTGCGCGCCGTGTATCACTACAACCTGCCCAAGGGCCTGGAGAGCTACAGCCAGGAGATCGGCCGCGCGGGCCGTGATGGCAACTCATCCGTCGTGGAGTTGCTCGCGTGCCCGGACGACGTGCCCACGCTGGAGAACTTCGCGCTCGGGGACACGCCGCTGCCAGAGGCGCTGACGGCGCTGGTGAAGGAGCTGTTGTCCTCGGGCCCGGAGCTGCACCTGGACCTGTACGCGCTGGGCAACCGCCACGACCTGCGGCCCCTGGTGCTGCGCACGGCGCTGACGTACCTGGAGCTGGAAGGAGTGCTGCGCCAGGGCACGCCGTTCTACGCGGGCTACAAGGTGCAGCCAGCAGGCTCGGTGGATGCGCTCGTGGGGAAATTTCAGGGTGAGCGCGCGCGCTTCGTGAAGGAACTGTTCGCGCACGCGAAGAAGGGGCGCACCTGGTACACGTTCGACCCCGCCGAAATCGCGAAGGCGTTGGACCAGCCGCGAGACCGCGTGGTGAAGGCGATCGACTACTTCCAGGAGCAGGGCTACGCGGAGGTGCAGGTGGCCGAACCGCGTCAGCGCTTCACGCGGCTGCGCGAGCGCGAGGACGCGAAGGCGCTCGTGGCCCTGTTGCAGGAGCGCTTCCAGAAGCGAGAGGTCCAGGAGGTGTCGCGAGTGCGCGACGTGCTCCGGCTCGTCACTCACGATGGTTGCCAGAGCAATGCGCTGGTGGCCCACTTCGGTGAGCAGCGCGAAGCACCGTGCGGCCACTGCACCTTCTGCCGCACGGGCGTGGCGCGTGTGCTGCCGCCACCGCACCCACGGCCGGACCTGCGCGAACAGCTGGACGCGGCCACGTTCCGGTCGCTCGTCGCGAAGCATCCGGAGGCGCTGGGCCATCCCAGGCAGGCGGCCCGTTTCCTCTGTGGTCTGAGCAGCCCCGCGCTCTCCAAGGCGAAGCTCAGCGGTCACAAGCTCTTCGGCACCCTGGCGGAGTGGCCGTTCGCCCAGGTGCTGGCGTTCTGTGAAGGCCGGTGAACGTTCAGCGGATCGCGGCCCGCAGGCTCGGTGAGAAGGGGGGCAGGACGACCTGGGCCTTCGCCCTGAGCGCCTGACGGTCCCTGCCTGCTCCTTCCTGGAGCGCGTGCCGGAAGGGAGCATGGGTGAGCGCCCAGAAGCGCAGCTCACGCCCGAATTCCGAGTCGAGCCGCGCCGCCTTCTGTTCATCGACCCCGAGCGTGGTCGCAAGGCCTCTCAGGACGTCGGCTTGCGGGAGGCCGCTGAAGGTCGATGCCACGGTGTCCGAGGACTCATGGAGGAGTGCCCTCGCGGTGAACGACTCCAGCTCCGTCACGTCCGGGAGCGGGGCTTCGAGGCACGCCTTCGCGTTGACGAGGCCGGCGCCCCACGCGAGCTGGCTCTGAGGCCAGCTGTCACAGGTGGCGCGGAGCACATGGCGGAAGACCTGCGAGAGCGCTGGCCCTCCCTGATACTTCGCGAGCAGGTTGTCCCGGCCATGGTGCGCCAACCAGAGCGCGGCGATTCCCGCGACGGTGGCCGTCGCATACGAGGTGCCGCTGCTCTGACCGACCTTGTCGGCGGGCTGCGCCACCCAGACGTTCTCGCCCGGACCGGTGGCGTCGACCGCCTTGCCCCAGGCAGAGAAGGCCCAGGGCTGCGCGCTCGCGTTGCACGCGGCCATCGTGACGACTTCGTCATACGCGCCCGGCCAGACGACGATGGGGCCCGTGTAGTTGCCCGCGGCGGCGATGACGATGATGTTCTCGCGCACCGCCTGCTGGATGATCCGGTGCAGCCCCGCGTTGGGCAGCCACCCGAGGCTGATGCTGATGACATGGACCCGCCGCTGGATGGCGAACCCGATGGAGTCGCGCAGCCGGTCGACGCCCACGTTGAACAGCACGGGCGAGGGGACGAAGAGCGTGGGCTTCGCGACGCGCAGCGGGATGACCTCTGCCTTCGGCGCGACTCCATCCACGAACAGCTTCGGTCCGTCCGCGCTCGGGTCGTTGTAGGGGCTCGCCATGACGCTCGCGGTGCCCAGCCCGTGGCCTCCGCCGGGATTCTCCGTCGTGGGGTCATCGTCGATGAAGTCCCAGCCCAGGCTCGGCGTGAAGTTCGGTCCCAGCTCGGAGCTGGGCAGGTAGCCGCTGTCCGGATGGCCGATGAGGATGCCCTCGCCCTGGCTCGTGCCGCCGGCCAGCTGCCACGCCTCGCCTGCCTTCACGAAGCGCGGGCTCCAGTCGCAATCGTTCTCGTTGAGCGTCCCGGGGCCAGCCTCCGCCGGCTGTGCCTTGAGCAGCGTGGGCGCCGTGTCCGTGACGGCGGTTTGTTCCGCGTAGACCGCCTCGAATGCTGGATCCGCATCCTCCACGCTCGGGTCTGTCTGGAGACGGCGCGCCAGCTCCCAAGCTTGTCCCGGCTCGACGCTGCCAGGAGGGAGGAGGTCGAACGCTCGGCCGGTGGGCTCGAACGGCACCGGGCGGATGATCCACGGCTCCGCTCCGACGAGCGCGGCCACGAGCTTCTCCAGGGAGACCCGGTCGAAGCCTTCACGGAGGAGGACGTCGAGAGTGCGGAGCTTCGAGGACTCGAATTGCTCGGGCGGCGCCATGGGCGCACCTGTACCCCTGGGACTTCATGGAGGGATACGGGCCCCCAGGGCGGTGGGTGTGTCGGTTAGACTCCCGCGCCGTGCGCTACGAGCTTCACGACAGCCGCGTCCTCACCTGGTCCCTGGAGACGCACGTCACCACGCACTGCAACCTGCGTTGCGCTCAGTGCTGCCCGCTGTCGCCGCACCTGCCCGCGTGGGCCGTGTCCCCGCAGGCGCTGGCCGAGGACCTGCGCCGCCTCGCGCGCGTGCTCAAGCCCAACGTCTTCAAGCTCACCGGCGGTGAGCCCTTCCTCCATCCGGACCTGCCCGCCGTGCTGGACGTGGTGCGGGCCTCCGGGCTCACCGAACAGGTGTCCGTCACCACCAACGGCTTCCTCGCGCAGAGCGCTCCCGACGCCGTGTACGAACGGCTCGACCGGATGACGCTGTCGTTCTACACGTCCGCGCCCCTGCCCGAACGCTCCATCGCCCGAATCACCGAGCGCTGCGACCGGCACGGCGTCCACCTCACGGTGAAGGCCATCGACCGCTTCCAGCGCATCACCCCGGACGCGCCGCTCACGTCCGACGCGGAGGTGCGGGACGTCTTCGACACGTGCTGGCTCAAGCAGCGCTGCCACCTGGTCCACCAGGGCCGCTTCTTCACCTGCACCCGGCCGCCCCACGTCGCCACCGTCTTCGCCGCGGAGCATCCGCACCTGCCCGCGCTCGTCGAACACGATGGCGTTCCGCTGGATGACCCGGACCTGCTCACGCGCCTGCTGGCGTACCTGGAGCGGGACACGCCGCTCGCCACCTGCCGCCACTGCCTGGGCTCCAGCGGCCCTTGGGAACCCCACGCGCAGCTGCCGCGTGCTCGCGCCGCTTCCTGATCAGGGCGCCGGCGCTCCCGCGTCCGGCGACAATGCGGGCAGCAGGGGCAGCTCCACCGTGAAGACGGAGCCCTGACCCAGGCGGCTCTCCACTCGCACCGTGCCGCCCATGGCCTCCACCAGCGTGCGGGTGATGTAGAGGCCCAGGCCCAGGCCCCCGTAGTGCCGGTCGCTCACCGCGCGCTCGAAGCGGCCGAAGAGGCGCGGCAGGGACTCCTCCGAGATGCCGATGCCCTGGTCCCGCACCGTCAGCGCCGCCTTGCCGTCGCGCGTCTCCAGGCGGACCTGGATGGGGCGCCCCTGGCCGTACTTGATGGCGTTGTCCACCAGGTTCACCACCACCTGCTCCAGCCGCGGCCGGTCCCAGACGCCCATCGTCATGGCGTCCGCGCACTCCAACTGGAGCACGGAGCCGGAGCGCGTGGCGGGGCCCTCGTAGGCGGCCACCACGTCGCGCACCAGCTCCACCAGGTCCATGGGCACGCACTCCAGCGACAGCCGCCCGGCCGCGATGCGCGACACGTCCAGCAGGTCGTTCACCAGCTCCGCCAGCTTCTTCATCTGCCGCGAGCCCACGTCCAGGTAGCGCTCCACCAGCTCGCGCGGCACCGGACCCGGGTGGCGCTCCATCTCGCGCCGCAGCGCCTGGAGCTTGAGGTTGAGCGGCGTGAGCGGCGTCTTCAGCTCGTGGCTCGCGATGGACAGGAACTCGTCGCGCAGGCGCACCGCCTCGCGCGCCTCGCGGTACAGCCTCGCGTTCTCCATGGAGAGCGCGGCGCGGTTGGCCAGCTCCTGGAGGAAGGGCAGGTCCGCGGCCGTATAGCTCCGGCCGGAGCGGTGCGTGGTGACGAAGCTGAGCAACCCCAGCAAACGCTCCCCGGCCACCAGCGGCACCACCACCAGCGAGCGGACGCGCAGCTCCCGGAGCAGCGCGATGCGCTCAGGGTCATTCGTGAACCGCGGGAGGAGGTCGTCGGTGAAGTTCTCGATGAAGAAGGGCTGCCCGTGATGAATCGACCCGGGGCCGGCCATCTTGGGGAGGCCCGATACGTACGTCGTGCGGGACCGCAGCGGTTCCGCGAGCGACTCCGGCTCCGTGGCCGCGTGCTCCACCTCCATGCGCTGGAAGGTGCCGTCCTCCAGCGCGCTGTCGATGAGGCACCAGTCCGCCAGCGTGGGGACCGCCAGGCGCACCACGTTGCGCAGCGTGGCATTGTAGTCCAGTGACGTGGCCAGGAAGGAGCTGGCCCCCGCCAGCAGGCGCAGGTGCTCCTCGTTGTGCGACAGCTCGCGCGCCAGCCGCTCCGCCCGGGCGCGGGCGCGCACCAGGTCCGTCACGTCGAAGCCGAAGCCCGCGATGCCGTCCACCTGCCCGTGCGTGTCGTGCGTGGGCGTGTAGGTGACGTCGAAGATGAACTCCCGGAGGGTGCCATCCGGCTGTGGCAGCTTGAGGGACACCTCCCGGCCCTCGAAGGGGTCGCCCGTCGCGTAGACGTGGTCGAGGATCCGGGCCACGCGCTCCGCCTCCTCCTTCGGTCCCACCTCGCGCGCGGGCAGGCCCAACAGCCGTGGCGGGTTGCCCAGCATCGCGGAGTTGAGGGGGTTGGACAGCTCGAAGACGTGTTGGGGCCCGCGGAAGATGACCAGGTGCGCGGGCGCGCGCATGAACAGTTCGTGCAGGCGCGCGCGTTCGTACTCGGCGGCGGCGCGGGAGGCGCGCTCTCGCTCCAGCAGGTCCGCGCGCTCCGCGTTGGCCCGGCGCAGGCGCACGTTGAGCAGCGTCACGAACAGCGAGAGCGCCAGGAAGAAGGCCAGCGCGATGAGGTTGCCGGGGTGGGTGACCCAGTCCCCCAGCGGTGACAGGAAGAAGTAGTCCACCGTCACCAGCGAGAGCGCCGTCGCCACCAGCCCCGGCC